>CBFCYW010000003.1:0-83878 GCA_965602395.1 uncultured Chromatiales bacterium | reverse complement strand
CCGGCATTGCGGGATGCTTATCTGGTGCTTGCTGACTCCCCCCCTGCATGGACGCTTACTCGTGGAATTCTAGATAGAGTAGATTTTTCTAACTTTTCACAGCGCTCCTGTGGTGCTGGCCATGATTATTTTACAATCGACCACTCAGGGATATCTCCGTGCCAGATGACATCAAATTCTTCGGAGGTTTCTTTTTGGTCTGGCCTGGGCGAAACAACGCCACAAAGCTGTAACGGATGCGAGTGGCTAAGAAGCTGCAGAGGGGGATGTGGGCTTAGTCGCCTGCGCACTTCTGGATCTCTTCTCACGCCTACGAAGTATTGCGATCTTTACAAGTCGTTGGCTCCTCTTGTTGTTGAGGCGGAGGCAACGCGTGTCTGGAGAGATGGCAATCAACTAGTGAGCTGACAACGGTTTGAAATGGCAGTAAAGACGATATGTCACCATTCACCCTTATCTACTAGCCATTTTCCTTGCCAACTCCCGCTTAAGTATCTTCCCCGCCACATTGCGCGGGAAGTCGTCGAGCAGCTGCACCGCGGACACCCGCTGGTAACGCGCCTGCACGCGCGCGTTGATCCACTCGCGCAGCTCATCGGCCGCGGGCGCCTGCCCGGCGCGCGGCACCACCGCGGCCACCGGCGTCTCCCCCCAGCGCTCATCCGGCACGCCGAACACGGCGACTTCCAGCACCACCGGGTGCTGCGCGGCGATCTCTTCGATGTCGCGCGGATACACGTTGACGCCGCCGGAGACGATCATGTCTTTGAGCCGGTCGACCAGATACAGATAGCCGTCCTCATCGACGCGGCCCAGATCGCCCGAGTGCAGCCAGCCGTCGCGAAAAGCCTGCGCGGTCTGCTCCGGCCGGCCGTAGTAGCCGGAGGACAGGATCGGCCCGCGGCCGACGATTTCACCGATCTCCCCCGGCGGCAGCTCGCTGCCGTCTTCGCCGATGATCTTCATCTCGAATAGCGGCGGCGGGCAGCCGACCGAGTCCGGCTTGCGGGCGAAATCCTCGCGGTCGAGGATGGTGACGAAGCCTTCGGTCAGCCCGTACAGCTCGTGGAAGCGGCCCGGCAGCAGCCGGTCGAGGCGCTGTTTCTGCTCGCGCAGCAGCGGTGCGCCGAGCGACAGCAGCATCTGCAGCGAGCCGAGTTTTTGCGGCGAAAAATCCGCGTGCTCCATCAGCGCGACGATCTGCGACGGCACCAGCATGGTGTGCGTGACCCGCTCGCGGGCGATGGCTTCGATGACTTCGCCCGGCTCGAAGGCCGGCAACAGCACGTATTTGGCGCCGAGGTAGAAGCACGGCAGCAGCGTCACCATCGCGCCGTTGAAGACGATCGACCCCGAATGCAGCACCACGCTCTCCGGCGTCATCCGCCAGCTGGCGGCGAAGCCCATGGCGTAGTTGGCGCGCACCCGATGGCTGTGTTCGATACCCTTCGGCGCGCCGGTGGTGCCGGAGCTGTACATGATGTTGAACAGGTCCTCCGGCGCGACCGGCGCTCGGTCACTCGGTGCGGCGGGCGCGGCGGCGAGTGCGGCTGCGTAATCGCCGCCAACGCACAGCACCCGCTGATCCGCCAGCGCGACGGCTTCGCGCGCCTCGGCGACAACCGCTGCCAGCGCGGCATCGTGGATCAACGCACTGGCGCCGGCATCCGCCAGCAGCGTCGCCAGCCCCGGCCCGCGCAGTAGCGGGCTGGCCGGCACGATCACCGCACCGAGCCGCGCGCAGGCAAAGTACAGCGCCAGCAGCGGCAGGCCGTTGCCCAGCATCGCGGCGACGCGATCGCCGTGGCCGACGCCGCGCGCTTGCAGCAGCGCGGCGAGGCGCTCGATCCCGGCGTGGAATTCGGCGTAGTTCCGGCGCAGCTCGCCGCAGACCAGCGCGGGCTGATCGGCGCGATAGCGGGCGTGGCGGGCGATGAGCTGGTCGAGGCAGGTGAGGGACATGTGGCGGCTCCGGTGTGCGTTTGCACGGTTTGCTTTGCGCGAATCATAAACCGTCGCGCGGCGCGGCCAAGCGGGTGGCCGCAAGCGCGCGTGCAGTCGCTCGCGGCCCGTGGCTCCGAACTCGGGTGGCGGCGCTCGGTTTGTTGATGGTCTGGTTGGCCACGGATCTACGTGAAAAATAGCTATTGATATTTCACAAATGATTTGCAAATCTGCGAAAAATTCATGGGAGCACGCATGTCCGAAGCCAGTGAGCAGCCGCCCGTCGGCCACCAGATCCGTGATCTGCGCAAGGCCAAGCGGATGACGCTGGCGGCACTGGCCGAGCACATCGGCCGCTCGGTGGGCTATGTCAGCCAGGTCGAGCGCGGCCTCTCCGAGGTCTCGATCCCCACGCTGACGCGAATCGCCGAGGCGCTCGAAGTGCAGATCGCCTGGTTCTTTCAGCAGGGCGAGCCGGCCGCGGCCGAGGAGCGCGAGTTCATCGTCCGCACCGCCAATCGCCGGCGGCTGCGCTATACCGGCACCGGCGTCACCGAGGAGCTGCTCTCGCCCGGATTGCAGGGCGAATCGCTGATGGTGCTGACCCGCACCGAGCCCGGCGCCGACGGCGGCGAGCCGGTCGCCCGCGATGTGGAGCAGTCCGGCTTCGTCAGCCGCGGCGCGGTCGAGCTGTGCATCGACGGCCAGTGGCATCGGCTGGCCGAGGGCGACAGCTTTCGCCTGCCGCGCGGCACGCCGCACGCCTTTCGCAATCCCGGCGGCGCGCCCTGCGAGGTCGTCTGGATCATGACTCCCGCGAACTACTGACAGATCTACCGGAGGAAGGATCGTGGCAGAGAAGAGCATCCCGTCCCGCGCCAGCGCGGTGGTCGTCGGCGGCGGCGTCACCGGCGCCAGCATCGCCTATCACCTGGCCAAACTCGGCTGGCAGGAGGTGCTGCTGCTGGAGCGCAAGCAGTTCACCTGCGGCACCACCTGGCACGCCGCCGGGCTGATCGGCACCATGCGCGCCAACGAGAGCCACGCGCGGCTGTGCGAATACTCGATGAGCCTGCTCGGCGAGCTGGAGCGCGAGACCGGGCAGAGCACCGGCTTTCGGCAGGTGGGCAGCCTGTCGATCGCCCACAGCGAGCACCGCTGGCAGGAGCTGAAACGCGTCGCCAGCATGAACAACGCCTTCGGCGTCACCCGCGTCGATACGGTGACGCCGGAAGAGGTGAAAAAGCTGTTCCCGCTGATCGATCTGCACGGCATCCTCGGCGGCACCTGGGTGGCCCACGACGGCAAGGCCAGCCCCACCGACGTGACCATGGCCTACATCAAGGGCGCGCGGCTGCACGGCGCGCAGTGCATCGAGGGCGTGACCGTCACCGGGGTGAGCCAATCTGTTGATGGAAAGGGCAACGGCAGAGTCACCGGCGTCGAGACCGAGCACGGCCCGATCCAGTGCGATTTCGTGGTCAATGCCGGCGGCCTGTGGGCGCGCGAGTTCGGCAAGCTGGCCGGGGTCAACATCCCGCTGCACGCCTGCGAGCACTACTACGCGGTGACCGAAAAGCACGCCGACATCGATCCGAATCTGCCGGTGCTGCGCGATCACGACAAGTGCGCCTACTACCGCGAGGACGCCGGCAGCCTGCTGGTCGGCGCCTTCGAAAAGAAGGCCGTGGCCTGGGGCCAGCAGGGCATCCCGGCGGACTTCTGCTTCGATGAGCTGCCCGGCCACATGGAAGAGCAGCTGATGCCGGTGCTCGAAGACGCCATGCAGCGCGTGCCGATGCTGCGGGATATCGGCTGGCGGACCTTCTTCTGCGGCCCGGAATCCTTCACCCCGGACGATCAGTTCCACCTCGGCGAAGCGCCGGAGCTGCGCGGCTACTTCGTCGCCGCCGGGCTCAACTCGGTGGGCATTCAAATGTCCGGTGGCCTCGGCAAGGCCTGCGCCGAATGGATGCAGCTCGGCCACGCGCCGCTGGATCTGTGGGGCAACGACATCCGCCGCATGTACCCCTGCATGGGCACGCAGCAATTCGTTCAGCAGCGCGCCGAGGAATCGCTCGGCCTGCTGTACGCCAACCACTTCCCGTTTCGCCAGTTCGAAACCAGCCGCGACGTGCGCCACTCGCCGCTGCACGAACGGCTGCAAGCGCGCGGCGCCTGCTTCGGCCAGGTGGCCGGCTGGGAGCGCGCCAACTGGTTCGCGCCGCCGGGCGTGGAGCCGAAATACGAATACAGCTTCGGCAGGCAGAACTGGTTCGAACACAGCGCCGCCGAGCACCGCGCCAGCCGCGAAGGCGTCGCCCTGTACGACCAGTCCAGCTTCTCCAAATATCTGGTCGCCGGCCGCGACGCCTGCGCGGTGCTCAACCGCATCAGCTCGGCGAATGTCGATGTCGAGCCGGGCCGCATCGTCTACACCCACTGGCTCAATGAGCGCGGCGGCATCGAGGCGGATCTGACCATCACCCGCCTCAGCGAGCGCGAATTCTGGGTGATCTCCGGCGCCGCGGTGACCCATCGCGACCTCGACTGGCTGCGCCGCCACACCCCGGAGGACGCCCACTGCTTCGTCACCGACATCAGCAATGCCTGGGCGATGCTCGGCGTGATGGGGCCGGGCAGCCGCGATTTTCTCGGCGAGGCGCTGCACGGCGTGGATCTGTCCGCCGGGGCTTTCCGATTCGGCGACAACCGCGAGGTCGAAATCGGCTGCGCGCTGGGCCGCGCAACGCGCGTCTCATACGTGGGCGAGCTGGGCTGGGAGCTGTACCTGCCGGTGGATCAGGCGCGCCACGCCTTCGACCATCTAATGGCGAAAGGCGAATCCCACGGCCTGAAGCTGGCCGGCCTGCACGCCCTCAACAGCTGCCGCATGGAAAAAAAATTCGTCCACTACGGCCACGACATCGGCGACGAAGACACCCCGCTGGAAGCCGGCATGGGCTTCGTCTGCAATCTCGACGCCGGCGGCGACTGGATCGGCCGCGAGGCCATCGCCCGGCAAAAGGAATCCCGCGGCCACATGAAAAAGCGTCTCGTGCAATTCCTGCTGCAGGACCCGGAGGCGATGCTCTACCACCACGAGCCGATCTGGCGCGATGGGGAGATCGTCGGCCATCTGACTTCCGGCGATTACGGCCACACGCTGGGCGCTTCGGTGGGGCTGGGCTACGTCTACGGCGACGAGGACATCAGCACAGCCGTCGTCGAGGGCAGCAGCTGGGAGATCGAGGTCGCCTGCCAGCGGATTCCGGCAACAGCCAGCCTCAGCGCCCTGTACGACCCGCGCGCGCAGCGGATGCGCGGCTAGCGGCGGCGGCCGCAGGGGTGGCGTCAGGCTGCGAATTCGCGCAGCACCCGCCCCGCATTGGCCGCGGTGCGCTGGCCGTCGCGCATGGAAAAATGCCCGTTGACCAGCACGTGGGCGATGCCCGAGGCGTAGCGCCGCGGCTGCCGCGCGGTGGCGTTGCTGGCGATCTGCGCTCGATCAAAGACGCAGATATCAGCGTGGTAGCCGGGCTTGAGTTCGCCGCGCCCGCGCAGGCCGAGCCGCCGCGCGGGGATCGCGGTGATCTTGGCCAGCGCCTCGGCCAGGCTGAGCACGCCGCGATCGCGCACGTAGTGCTGCAGAAAGCGCGCCGCCCAGCCGTAGCCGGACAGCGAGCCGAGTTGATCCTTGAGGATGCCCTCGTTGGCGATGGCCACGGTGTCCGAGATTACCGCGCACTCCGGCTGCCGCAGACACAGCTCCACGTCGCTGTCGCGGAAGCTGCGCGATGACCACATGCAGCTCATCAGGCTGTCGCCTTCCTCAAGCAGGATATCCAGCACCGCGTCGTAGGGATCGACGCCGCGCAGGCGGCCGATCTCGGCAAAATCCAGGCCGACGATATCTTTGTTTTCGCTGGCATTGAGCAGCACGATGTCCTGCCAGCGGCGCGCTTTGACGATCAGCCACATGGGCTGCGGGTTGGCTTTGATGCGCTCGCGCGCCTGCGGGTCGGCCAGCCGCTGGCGGATGTCATCCAGCCCGCCGGCCTGCGCCCATTTGGGCAGGATCGCCGCCATCAGGGTGTGGTTCCAGTCGTGGGGGATCACGTCGAAGGCGATATCGACATCGTAGCGGCGGGCCAGCTCGATCATCTCCAGGCTGTGCTGCATGGCGTAATCCGGCGCGCCGAATTTGGGCTGGATGTGGCTGATCTGCAGCCGCGCGCCGGACTGGCGGGCGGTGGCGATGGCTTCGGCGAAGCCGAGGTCGTAGTGGCTATCGCGGTTGCGCACGTGGGTGGCGTACAGCCGGCCGCGGCTGGCCGCCACGGCGCACATGGGCAGCAGATGCTCGGGCGCGGCGAGGCTGCCGGGAAAGTACTCCAGCCCGGATGAAAAGCCGCCGGCGCCCTCTTCCATACATTGCTCAACCAGCCGCGCCATCTCGGCGACTTCGCGCTGATCGCCGGCGCGCAGCGCGTCGCCGAGCACCGCGCGGTGGATGCTGCCGTGGCCGACGAAGGCCATCACGTTGACGCCGAGATCGCTCGCCTGCAGCGCGTCGAGGTATTCGCCGAAGCCCCGCCAGCGGGCGTGCTTTACGCCGTCGATGTGCCAGGGGGCGACCTGGCGGATGGCCTCGTGCGAGCACACCGGCGCGCAGCTGATGCCGCACTGGCCGATGACTTCGGTGGTCACCCCCTGGTGCACCTGGCTCTCGGCGCGGCCGTCGGCGATCAGGGTGAAATCCGAGTGGGTGTGCATATCGACGAAGCCGGGCGATACCGTCAGCCCGGAGACATCGAGCACTTCTGCGCCGCTGTCGGCGCCGCTGGCGGTGGCGATATCCGGGCCGATCGCGCGGATCAAGCCGTCGCTGATCGCCACATCGCCGACGAGGCCGGCGGCGCCGCTGCCGTCGTGGATTTCACCGCCTTTGAGGATCAGATCGAACACCGCGGCAGCCCCCTATTTGGCCGGGCCATAGGCCCAGTCGGGCAGGAACAGGGTGATCTCCGGCACCAGCACCAGAATCACCATGCCGATGATGTAGGCGAGGATGAAGGGCAGCACGGCGACCGAGATGCGCTCGATGGAGATCCCGGAAATGCGTGCGGCCACGGTCAGGTTCGCCCCCAGCGGCGGGGTGAGGAAGCCGATTTCGCAGGTGATCACGGTGAACACGCCGAACAGCACCGGATCGACGCCCAGCGAGGTCACCAGCGGCAGGAACACGGCGGTGAACAGCACGATCTGCGCCAGCGATTCCATGAAGGTGCCGATGAAGATGTAAAACACGCCGATCAGCAGCAGCACCAGAATCGGGTTGTCGGTGAGCGAGGTGATGCCGGCCTGCACCGCCGCCGGCACATCGTAAAAAGCGGTCAGCTGGCCGAAGGCCAGCGTCGGCGTCAGCAGAATCAGAATGCCGGTGAGCAGCGCGGTGAAGCGCAGCGCCTCGATGACCTTCTGCACGGTCAGCTCGCGGTAGACGAACATGCCCACGAACAGCGAGTAGAACACCGCTACGCCGGCGGCCTCGGTGGGCGTGAAAGCGCCGCCGTAGATGCCGCCGAGAATCAGCACCGGCGCGCCGATCGACCATTTGCCATCCCAGGCGGCCCGCAGAAACGGCCGCCAGGTGAAGGGCTCGCCACCGCCGCCGTAGTTGCGCCGGCGGGCGACGATGTAGGTGGTGATCATCAGCAGCGCCGTCACCAGCAGGCCGGGCAGCAGGCCGGCGAGAAACAGCCGCGGGATCGAGGTCTCCGACACCAGGCCGTAGATGATCATCAGGTTGGAGGGCGGAATCAGGCTGCCCAGCGCGCCGGCGCTGGCGGTGATCGCCGCGGCGAAGGGCACATCGTAGCCCTCGCGGCGCATCGCCGGCACGGTCACCGAGCCGATCGCCGCGGTGGTCGCAGGTCCGGAGCCGGACAGCGCCGCGAACAGCATGCAGGCGAACACCGTCACCAGCCCCATCGAGCCGCGATAGGCACCGACCAGATTGGTGGCGATGGCGATCATCCGCTTGGCCATGCCGCCGACCTCCATCAACCGCCCGGCGAGCACGAACAGCGGGATGGTCAGCAGCGGAAATGGCGTCAGGCTGGAATAGCCGGTCTGCGCCATCAGCGTGTAGGGGATGTCGATCAGGTACAGCGCCAGCACCGTGGTCAGGCCCACGGAGACGAACAGCGGGATGCCGATCAGCGTCAGCACGACGAAGGCGATGGCGAGGATCAGCAGCGGGCTCATACCTGGTGCTCCCGATCCCGGGTGGTTTCCTCCCACTCCTCCGCGAGCATGCCCGGCAGGCCGCTGGCGCCGTCGCGGTACCAGTGCAGATAGGTCTGGATCAGGCGGATCAGCATCAGTGCGTAGCCGATCAGCAGGATCGATTGGGGATAGAACTGATCGATGCCCAGGCTCGGGCTGCGCGTGGTGAATTTCCACAGCACCGCCAGATAGTCCCAGCTGACCTTGACCATGAACAGGCTGAACAGCGCCCAGAGCAGATCGGCGGTGAAGATCACGTAGCGGCCGAGCCGCGTCGGCAGCGCCTGCACCGCCACCAGAATGCGGATGTGGAAGCGCTCGCGCACACACAGCGAAGCGCCCATGTAGACCGCCCAGACCATGCTGATGGCGGCCACTTCCTCGGTCCAGTGCAGGGCGATCTCAAACACGTAGCGGGCGATGACCTGCGCGAAGACGCTGATCGCGATGATCACCAGCGCGGTGCAGCACAGCAGTTCTTCCAGATGCCGCCCGAGCCATTTCAAGCCAGCCATCGGCCTCTCCCGATCACCCGTAAAACGGCCGCAGGGGGCGCCGAGCGCCCCCTGCGCGAAGCCGGCAGATCACTCCGCGGCAGCCTGGATCATCTTCACCAGCTCGACGAACTGCTCGCCGCGCTGCGCCGCAAAGCCATCCTGCACGGTCTTCGCCGCGGCGATGAAATCGGTCTTGTCCGGCCGGGTCATCGCCATGCCGCCCTCGGTGGCCAGCCAGTTGCGCACTTCCTCGGTTTCATTGAGCACCTGCTGGCGGAACTCGGCGCCGGCATCGGTCGCCGCGCGCTGGATCTGCTCGCGCTGCTCATCGCTGAGGCGCTTCATGAAATGATCCGAGGCGAACAGCGGCGCCATCGCGACGAAGTGTTCGAGGATCACCAGATGCGGCTCGAACTCGTAGAATTTCATGTCGCGGATGAACGAGGTGCCGTTGTCGCCACCATCCACGGTGCCGGTCTGCAGCGCGGTGGGGGTCTCCGACCAGGCCAGCGGTACCGGGTTGGCGCCAAAGGCCTCGAAGGTGGCCAGCATCACCTCGTTCTTCGGCGTGCGGATCTTCAGCCCGGCCATGTCGGCCATGCTGTTGATCGGCCGCTTGGAGTTGTAAAAATCGCGATACATCGCCGGCCCGAAGCTCAGCAGGTGCACGCTGGTGTCCGCCTGCAGGCGCTCCTTCATGAAGTCGCCGACCTCGCCATCGACCACCCGCTCCAGGTGCGCGGTGTTCTGGAAAATGAACGGCAGCACCGTCACATCCATCAGCGGCCAGTGCGGCGAGACATTGTTGGCGGTGATGAAAAAGCCATCGACCGTGCCCAGCTGCATGGCCTTGAAGCCTTCATCCTCAGTGGCGATCTGGTTGCAGCAGCGCAGCTTCACATCCACCGCACCGCCGGTGTATTGCTCCGCCAGACGCTCGAAAATCTTGCCGAAGCGGCCGTAGATGGAGTCCTCCGGCGCGCCGAAGCCGACGTTCATGGTCACATCGGCGGCGAATGCCGTGGAAGTCGAAACGACCAGCGCCAGCAGGGACGCCGCAGCGGTTTTCAGTCTGGGATGTCGCATTGGGTTTCTCCGGGTCGGACGGGTCAGGGATTGCGGATCAAGCATTTTCGAATGCTTTCCGCAAGCAAGCCTCGCACAGTTCAAATTGCGTGTATAATATCAGTGCGTTCTTATTTGATACTTTTTCGGCATCGTGAAACTGCGCCTGCGCCATATCCGCTGCTTCATCTCGGTCGCCGAAGAACTGCATTTTCGCCGCGCGGCGGAGAAGCTCGGCATCGCCCAGCCGGCACTCAGCCGCACCATCAAAGATCTCGAATCCGAACTGGGTCTGACCCTGTTCGAGCGCACCAACCGCAGCGTACAGATCACCCGCGCCGGCAGCGCCTTTCTGCACGGCTGTCGCGCGGTGATCAATGCCATGGACAGGGCCGTGGATACCGCCCGGCGAGTCGATCAGGGCCAGATCGGCTCCCTGCGCATCGGCTACACCGATGCCGCCATCGCCAACGTCCTGCCCGGCATCGTCAAATCCTTCCAGCGGCGCCAGCCGGATATCGCCCTGCAGCTCAATCACGAGGTCACGGTGAGCCAGCTGCGCAAGCTCGAAGAGGGCGAGCTGGACGTCTGCTTCGCCACCGGCCCGTTCAACCACGCCGACTACCGTCAACTGCTGGTCTGCTCCGAACCCTTCGTCTGCGTCACCCACGGCGACCACCCGCTGGCCCGGCGCAGCGGCATCCGGCTGGCGGAGCTGGCCGGCGAAAACTTCGTCCACGGCGCGCCGAAGGAATGGGAGATTTTCTATTCCTGCCTGATCCCGCTGTGCCGCCGCGCCGGCTTCGTGCCGCGGATCGTCCAGCAGGGCCGCACCACCGCCGACATTCTCGGCCTGGTCAGCTGCGCCATGGGCGTGACCATCCTCACCGCGAGCATGTGCCAGGTCTATGGCTCGGGGCTGGCGATGATCCCGCTGGATGACGTCGAAGAGATGCTGCAGACAGTGGCGATCTGGCAGGCCAGCAGCAATCATCCCCCCAAGCAGCATTTTCTCGACCACCTGCTCGACTCGCTGGACATCGCACAAAGCGAACCGGCCTGAGTTGCCCAACCTGAGTTACCCAAGCCGGGTTGCCCAAGCCGGATTGCCCAATCCGGGTTGTCCAATCCGGGCCATCGGCCGCGCGGGCGCGAAAGCCTTTCCTCCGCACCGCCAAGTGCTCTAACTTGGCCACCGAACCCCGCACCGCTACTCGCCAATCTCCGGGAGCCACCCATGCCGGACACCACCATCTTCCACGCCCGCAGCATCCTGACCATGAATCCCGCCCGCCCCCGCGCCAGCCACGTGGCGGTGCGCGACGGGCGCATCCTCGGCGTCGGCGATCTGCAAGAGCTGCGCGGCTGGGGCGACTTTGCGCTGGATCAGCGCTTCGCCGACAAAATCCTGATGCCGGGCTTTGTCGAAGGCCACGCGCACGCCATGGAGGGCACCCTGTGGCGCAACGTCTACTGCGGCTATTTCGACCGCGTCGATCCGCGCGGGCGGCTGTGGGGCGGGGTCAAAACCCGCGATGCACTGCTCGCGCGGCTGGCCGAGGCCGAGAGGCGGCTCGACGACCCGCAGGCGCCGCTGGCGGGCTTTCAGTTCGACCCGATCTACCTGCAATCGCCCGGCCTCAGCCGCCACGATCTCGATGCGGTCTCCGCCGACCGCCCGATCGGCATCCTGCACGCCTCCGGGCACATCATGAATTTCAACAGCCGCGCGCTGGAGCTGGCCGGCATGCTGCGTCGCGGCATCGAGCACCCCGGCGTCGAGCTGGGCGCCGATGGCCTGCCGATCGGCGTGCTCAAATCGCCGGAGGTCTACATGTCGGTGGCGCCGCACGCGGGCATGCACGGCTCGATCACCGACACCGATGAGCGCGGGCTGCGCGATTTCGCCCGCCTGTGCGTGCGCAGCGGCACCACCACGGTGACCGATCTGGCAGCCGGCCTCGACGACGCGGCGGTGGAAATGATGCACCGGGTCACCGCGGCGGATGATTTTCCGATCTGCCTGGTGCCATTGAAGTTCTTCATGGGGCACACGCCCGAAGCGCTGGTGGCCAGCGCCGCGGCGCTGCGAGAGCGATCCACCGAGCGCCTCAGCCTGGGCCGAATCAAGGTCATCGCCGACGGCTCGATCCAGGGTTTTTCCGCGCGCCTGCGTTGGCCGGGTTACTTCAACGGCGCACCCAACGGCCTGTGGTACGTGGCTCCCGAGCAGCTGGCGGAGATCTACCGACGCGCACTGCAGGCCGGCGTCGCGGTGCACACCCACACCAACGGCGATCAGGCTACCGATCTGGCGCTGGATACGTTCCAGGCCGCGCTCGCCGCACATCCGGCCGCCGACCACCGCTTCACCCTGCAGCACTGCCAGCTCGCCGACGCCGCGCAGTTTCGCCGCATCAAGGCGCTGGGGCTGTGCGTCAACCTGTTCGCCAACCACCACTACTACTGGGGCGACGAGCACTACCGGCTGACCGTCGGCCCGGAGCGCGCCGAGCGCATGAACGCCTGCCGCACGGCGCTGGATAGCGGCGTGCCGATGGCCATCCACTCGGATGCGCCGGTCACCCCGCTGGGGCCGCTGTTCACCGCCTGGTGCGCGGTCAACCGGCTCACCAACAGCGGCCGAATCCAGGGTGAGGCCGAGCGGATCAGCGTCGCCGAAGCGCTGCGCGCGATCACCCTCGGCGCCGCCTACACCCTGCATCTGGACGGCGAAGTGGGCTCCATCGAAGTGGGCAAGCGCGCCGATTTCGCCGTGCTGGAGGAAGACCCGACGCAGGTCGAGGCCACGGCGCTGAAGGACGTGCCGGTGTGGGGCACGGTGCAGGGCGGGCGGATCTTCGCCGCCGCTGAGCAGTGATCCCGGTCACCGTCATCGGCGGCTACCTCGGCGCCGGCAAGACCACCCTGGTCAACCATCTGCTGCGCCACGCCGATGGCCGGCGACTGGCGGTGCTGGTCAACGAATTCGGCGCGCTGCCCATCGACGAAGACCTGATCGAAGCCCGCGGCGACGAACTCATCGCCATCGCCGGCGGCTGCGTCTGCTGCTCCTTCGGCGACAACCTGGTCGGCGCGCTGATGAAATTGTCCGCGCTGCAGCCGCCGCCGGAGCAGATCGTCATCGAGGCCTCCGGCGTCGCCATCCCCGGCGCCATCGCCGCCAGCGTCTCGCTGCTGGCGGGCTTCCGGCTCAACGGCATCGTGGTGCTCGCAGACGCGGAGACCATCCGCGGCAGCGCGGGCGACAAATACCTCGGCGACACCATCCTGCGCCAGCTGCGCGATGCCGATTTGCTGCTGCTGAGCAAGGCCGATCTGGTGGCTGACAGCGAACTGCGCAAGGTCACAGACTGGCTCGAAAGCGGTGTCAGCGAGGCGCAGATCATCGCCACACAGCACGGTGAGATCGCCGTCGACATCCTGCTCGGAACACCTGCCAGTGGCCGCCCCCCGAGCCGCACCGAACATGCGGATGCCGCCTTCGAAAGCGTCGTGATCGACGCTGATAAGCCGCTGGATGCACACTCACTGGCAGCCGAACTGGCCGCTGGCGCCTACGGCATCGTCCGCGCTAAAGGCTTTGTCGAGGATCTCTCCGGAGAGCGGCTATTGATTCAGGTGGTGGGTCGGCGCGCCCAGGTATCGCCGGCGCAGGCGGGCGCGTCGCCGGCACTGGTTTGCATCGGCCTGCGCGGACAGATCCGGCAAGCGGCACTGCGGGCGCTTATTGAAACCGCCGTCAGAAATGACTGACTGGCGGCAGACAAAAAAAGCGGGCGGCCCATTGGCCGCCCGCCTGCACATTCAAAAAATATCCGACAGTCAGTCGAAATCGGCCACTGTATTCTGCCTGGCTACCACCGTGACATTACTCTGGCCAACGAATATCAACTCTTCATCCTGATCGGCGATATCCGCTTCGTTATCACAGGTATAAGCGATGGTGTAATCACCAGCTTCAAGAAAACCGGCCTCGTAGCTGTAGGCATCCTCTGCGAATTCCACAAAAGCTGTGGTAACCGGGTCGGTCGGCTCATCGCGCACATCGATGGGGGTCACATCCGATCCGGTAAATACATAGACAGCACCATCATTGGACACCGAATTCTCACATTCGGCGCTGATGATCTCCGGAGCAATTTCACCGGAAATGCTACCCACTTCGAGATTGTCTACCATTCGCAGTGTCGGGCGAAGCAGGGCACCTGGCTGCCCGGGCGGGTTGGTCACCGATTTGCGCAGATCAAAATCAATGGTGAAATCGATATTGCTCTGCGCTGAGACGACAAAACTATGGTTGACCTTGAGGCCTGTCTGGTTGCCGCTGGGCACGCGCAACTCCACTTCCGAGCCATCGCTCAGTTCAATATACGAATCCAGCACGCCATCGTGATCCGCCACCACGCCAAGCCGGATCCACGTGTACTCACCGGTGGGCAGTTCGACTTCATCGAGCAGGTTCTCGTAGGCATTGCCCGTCAGCTGTAGCAGGTCGATGTCTTTCGGCGTATCAAAAGTAAAAACGATGGGTTCGTCATCCGCCGGCTTTATTGAAACGCTGTCAAAACGCACGACCACTTTATTTGCGGTATCTACTGGCCCATCGGTCAGCGACAGTGTCATGCTACCGGTTTCTCCGGAACTGCCATTTCCATACCCATCTCCACCGCCACAGGCGGCCAGCAGTATAGGAAGCGACACGGCGAGAACAGTAAATTTTCCCATCGGGATCTCCAAACAAAAAGGCGGTTTGATGGCAAACACGCTATCAATGTGTCGTCAAACCGCAAGCGCCCGGAGGATTAACGACCGGTATATCTATAAAAAAACAAAGACTTAATCCGCATTACCGATCGATCAGATATGCACTGCTGCGGCCTGATACTTTTAGCGGTTGTAGCGCGGGCCGCCCGGGCGCTTTATTTCTGGCGCCAGGCGGGGTCGGGATAGGCGGGAAGCGCTGCCCGGAGTACGGCTTGCGGACGCACCGGCAGCTGCGCCGCGAAACTCTGCAGACTGCTTGGCGGGAAGATTGTTCGGCCAGGGCTTGCGAATAATCCGGGCGATCAATCAGCGCTGGGCGGCGATGCTTTTCACCACAATCACAGATGGCCAGTGCGATGGCTGCTGCGCGCAGCCAAAGCTGCTCAGCATCACCCCACGGCGTCGTTATCCGGATCAATCCCGCGCCGCGTGGACATGAACTTGCCGGTGATCTTCTCCATTGACCGCCCCGCCACATATCCACCGAGACCGATCTGCAGCAGTAACCAGGCCTCGTCGGCGAGAGGATTGGCGAGCCAGCCAAAGCTGTCCATCACCACCAGGGTGAGGAAGGTGAGCATGGTTATCGGCCGCCAGTTTCTCTGCAGCCAGGAATGCCCGGTGGATTCCGCGTTGATGATCGAGGCCTTGTTCTCCATCAAGCGGGTTTCGTATTCCAGCATCTTGGCCTGGAATTCGTTCTCGATGACCCTCATCTGCGCCTGCAGCTTGATCTTTTCCTCATCGCTGGTGTGCATGTCATCGATCAAGTCGGTGGCCGGCTTGAAGATCTGGCCGATGAAATTAAGGATGCTCATTGTCTGCAGACTCCTGCGGGCGGCGCTGCCGCCGCACTTATTTGTTCAGGCTCGGCCATCGAGCCGGCGCCAAGCGTTGAAATGGTCGCCGATAAGTCGGCCGTAGCGCTGCTTCTGGCCACTGCCGTTGTAGTAGCCGGCAAAGGTTTCAAAATCCTGCCGTCGCAGCGCCTGGGTCATGCGGCTATCGAAGAAATCGAACAGGCCGATTATGTGATAGCGGATGTCGGAGCTGAACTGCTCGAACATATCCTGAACCGTATCGAAACCTAGCGCCTTATAGTGAAAGCCCATGATCTGCGGCGCGCCCATGCTAATGGACATCAGCGCTGCGCTGTCATCCAGCGAGCGCGCGAAATCCAGCACTTGCCATTCGGCGGCCTGATCACCGTGAAAATCGCGCCAACGGCCGTTGCTCCTTTGCCGCCACTGGTGGCGCTTCCAGGTTTGCCGCAGGCGACCGAGATCGTCCTCGATACCAAAGCGAAAATGCCGCTGGAACTGCGCCGCGTTGTCGCGCCCCCAATACTTCCAGAATTTGTGGTTTTCGAAGCGCACCACCATGCGCTGCCGGTTGTTGCGATCAAAGCCCTGGCCGGCGCTTTCCACGCAGAGCACGGCAACGGCGCAGCCGGGGTCGAGGGCGCGCTCATCGCAGAGTTTTTCCAGCAGGCCGCCGTATCGATTCCAGGTACTGGCGACGGCGACCTCGCGGCGGCTGTCGCCAGCCTGCAATCGGCGCGTGGCGGCCAGCGGCACGCGGTCGAGACTGTCGGCCGGTTGATCCAGCTCAGGCGCGCGCGGCGGTAGCTCGATGGGTTCGTCAGATTCCGGCGCGGCGGGATGCTGCGGGGAGTGCTCGCCGATCGGCGATGACTGCACGTGATCGCCGTGGACGAAGGCGGTGGCGCCGTTGAAGCGCAGCTCCAGCCAGCCACCGTGGCGCGCGCCGATGGCGAATTCGGCACCGCGTGGCAGTTGGCCGAGCAGCTGGCCGCGAATGCTGGGGGCGGCGCGCACGTTGAGCCAATCGACGCTGACGCGGGCGCGCTCGCGGTGCGCCGGCTGGCTGAGGCTGATGTAGTCGCCGTGGACGAAGGCGGTGGAGCCGTTGAATTCGATCTCCAGCCATTCGCCCTGTTCGCCGAGGATATCCACCACGCCGCCTTTGACCAGCCCGCCGATAATCCGCGCACGTGCCGACGGCGCGGCGCGCACGTTGAGATACCTGGCGCGCACCAAGCCGCGCAGCGGCTGCGCTACGGGTAGGGCTTCGAGATGGCTGGCATGCAGAAAGGCCGGCGCGCCCTTGAAGCGGATCTCGCGCCAGTTGCCGCGCTCGCCGAGCAGGTTGATCACCGCATCGCGCGGCAGCACGCCAAGGCGACGGCCATCGGTATGCGGCCGGGCGCGAACATTGAGTCGGTGAGCCATGACCCGGGCCTGCATAGCCGGGCTCCTTCCCCTCGGGGGGTTGATCGAGGCCCGCTTAGCTTAAGGATTTACCGTCACGGCAGCAATTGCCGGCTCAGCAAGCTGCGGGCCGGCATCTGCAGTGGCCATTTCAGGCCAGCTCGATCCACTCACCGGGGCTGTGCTGGTCGAGCACTGCGACGCGCTCACAGACCTCCGCGGCGATGGCTTCGTGCACCGCCTGCAGCGCCAGTTGCGGGCGATTGTTGCGCGCGGAGAGATGGGCCAGCAACAGGTGCTGCAAACGCGGCGTATCGAGGCCGGCCAGCAGCGCGGCGGCCTGGCGGTTCTCCAGATGCCCCCAGTCGCCGCCGACGCGACGCTGCAAGGCCGGCGGATACGGGCCGTCGCGCAGCATCTGCGCATCGTGGTTGCATTCGAGCACCAGCGCGTCGCAGTCGGCGAGCACCTCGCGCACGTGGCTGCTGATGTGGCCGAGATCGGTGACCAGGCCGAGGCGGCGGCCGGCGTACCCGGCGACCAGCTGGCAGGGTTCGGCGGCGTCGTGTGGCACGGTGAAGGGCCGCAGGTCGAGATCGCCGATCCGCAAATGATCGCAGGCGTGGTAGAGGTGCAGACTGGGGATATTCAGATCGCGGGCGCGGGCGGCGGTGCCGTGGGTCATGTACACCGGCAGGCCGAAGCGCCGCGCCAGCGGCGCGACACCACTGAGGTGATCGCCATGCTCGTGGGTGACCAGCAGCGCGTCGAGGTTTTCGGGCGCCAGATCCAGCGCGGCGAGGCGGCGCACGGTCTCTTTGATGGTCAGCCCGCAATCGACCAGCAGGCAGCTGTCGCCGCCGCGCAGCACCGCGGCGTTGCCGCCGCTGCCGCTGGCCAGTGCCGCGTAGCGCAGGGCCATCGTCGCGGCCGCGCCGGGCTAGCGGAACTGCGGCTGCAGAGCGTTGAGGATGGCCAGTTCCTCGTCGCGCGGCAGGGCGCTACCATCGGCCATGCGCAGCACGATGCGCGAACCACCGGACTGGGCACGCACCAGGGCGTGGTAGTCGCGGCGATCCTCATCGCCCTCGAAAAGGCGGGCGAAGAAGCCCTTTTCCTGCGGCTCGTCCTCGGCCACGAAGCTGCCCAGGCGCGCCATCTCCATGCGCAGCGACTCTTCGGTGCGCTCGGTGACCGAG
Source organism: uncultured Chromatiales bacterium (assembly GCA_965602395.1). Lineage (GTDB taxonomy): Bacteria > Pseudomonadota > Gammaproteobacteria > CBFCYW01 > CBFCYW01 > CBFCYW01. The sequence goes on along the minus strand of CBFCYW010000003.1, from coordinate 65,863 downwards.
AAGCCGATGCTCTCCAGCGCCTCCTCCAGCCGCCCCCAGGCTTGCAGCTCGGACTGGCCGACGAACAGGAAGGCCTCGCCGTTGGCGTTCTGATCGACGTAGGCGACGTCGATGATGCGGCGCATCTCCGCCTCGCTGAGCAGGCCGCTGGCGCGCTGTTCGTCGAGGCCGAGAAACACCAGCAGGCGCTGCATCAGACGCGCTTCGAGATCGACATCGCGCGGCCGCGGCACCCACACGGTGTCGACCTGCTCGCGGCGCGGCAGATTCTCCTCGTCATCGCGCACGTGCTCCATGCCACGGTGGCGAACGAAAATGCGCGTCGACTGCGGCGAGGCGTTCTGCACCCGCTCCAGGCGCAGCACGTAGCTGTCGCGCAGCGGGCTGGAAAACAGCCCGGAGGTGATGCCGTAGAGCAATCGGCGCAGGCCGTCCTGGGGCAGCTCGGGGCGACGCTCGACCCACTGCGTGGCGAGCAACCCGGTGAGCGGCTCGTCGCGCTCCAGCGGCAATCCCTCCTGGGCGAGGAAGCGGCGCAGCAGCGGCCAGAGGGTCTCCGGCGCGGCATCGACGCGCAGCCAGGCGATGTCGCCATCGCGCACCATGCGCACGCTGTCCAGCGCCGGCAGCAGCATGTTGCGCGCCAGCTTGCCGCCGCTGTCGCCGGGGATCACGAACTGCGCACTCTGATCCGGGCTGGCCAGATCCGGCGGCACCTCCAGTGCGCGGACGCGCTGCGCACTCTGGTAACCACCCTGGGTTTCGTCCTCCAGCAGGCTGCAGGCGGACAGGGCGACGAGCAGCGCAGCCACCGCCGCGGCGCGGCTGAAACTACTCATCGCGCAGCGCACCGGACTTGATCAGCGAGGCGCGCAGCTCGGCGTGGCAGGCGTCGGCCAGCGGGGTCAGGGGCAGGCGAATGCCCTCGGGGATCAGTCGCATCTGCTGCAGTGCCCACTTCACCGGGATCGGGTTGGCTTCGAGAAACAGCGTGCGGTGCAGATCGCCGATCTCGGCCTCAATGGCCTCGGCGGCGGCGCGATCGCCGCGCAGCGCGGCGGCACACATCTCGTGCATCTGCCGCGGTACCACGTTGGCGGTCACCGAGATGTCGCCGCGGGCGCCGGCGAGGATGCTCTCCATCGCGGTGGCGTCGTCGCCGGTGTACACCGCCAGGCGCTGGCCGCAGCGGGCGACCAGATCGACGATGCGCTCGACCGTGCCGAAGGCCTCCTTGATGCCGACGATGTTGTCGATGTGCGCGAGGCGCTCGGTGGTCTCGGGCAGCATGTCCACCGCGGTGCGGCCGGGGACGTTGTAGAGGATCTGCGGGATATCCACCGCCTCGGCCAGCGCGGCGAAGTGCCGATAGAGCCCTTCCTGCGTCGGCTTGTTGTAGTAGGGGGTGACCAGCAGGCAGGCATCGGCGCCGGCGGCTTTCGCCGAGCGCGTCAGGCGGATCGCCTCGGCGGTGGAGTTGGCGCCGGTGCCGGCGATCACCGGCAGGCGCCCGGCGGCCAGCTCGATGACGCGCCGCACCACGTGCTCGTGCTCGTCAAAGCTGAGCGTCGAAGACTCGCCGGTGGTGCCCACGGCGACGATCGCGTCGGTGCCGTTGACGACGTGGAACTCGACCAGTCCGGCGAGCGACTGCTCGTCGACCGCGCCGTCCGCGCGCATCGGCGTGGCCATCGCGACCATGCTGCCCTGGAACATGCTGCAACCCCAATATGGAACGGGTCGCAATGGTACTTGCGGCCCGTGAGGGTGACAAGCGAGCCGCCACCGCAGCGCGGCCGTGGCTGCGAGCGCCGCACCGAACACATCGCCCCCCGCTCTGGCGACGCCGCGCGGCGGGTGTACACTCGGCCAGAATTCGCGCCACAGAGGATCCGCACAGTCATGAGTGTCGAAGTCGGCCAGCCCGTCCCCGATCTCGCCCTGCCCGCCAGCGGCGGACAGACCATCGCCCTCGCCGAGCTGCGCGGCCGCCAGCTGGTGCTGTACTTTTACCCTAAGGACAGCACCCCCGGCTGCACCACCGAGTCGCAGAACTTCCGCGACCTCGCCGCGCAGTTCGAAGCCGCCAACACGGTGATTCTCGGCGTCTCCCGCGACGGCGTAAAAAGCCACGACAACTTCAAGGCCAAGCAGTCCCTGCCCTTTGAATTACTGTCGGACAAGGAAGAGATCGCCTGCCAGCTGTTCGATGTCATCAGGATGAAAAACATGTACGGCAAACAGGTGCGCGGCATCGAGCGCAGCACCTTTCTGATCGACGCCGGCGGCGTGCTGCGCCGCGAGTGGCGCAAGGTGAAGGTGCCCGGTCACGCCGACGAAGTGCTCGCTGCCGCCCGCGAGCTGGCCGGCTGAGCAGCGCCCGCAGCCCTCTCCATCCGGCGGCATCGCCCGCCGGTGCGACACGGTGAACCCATGCAGGAAAAATCCCGCCTGTTCGTTCTCGACACCAACGTGCTGATGCACGATCCGAGCGCGCTGTTCCGCTTTCAGGAGCACGACATCTACCTGCCGATGGTGGTGCTCGAAGAACTCGACGCCGGCAAAAAGGGCCTCTCCGAAGTCGCCCGCAACGCCCGCCAGAGCAGCCGCTTCATCGACGAGCTGCTCACCCGCCACAGCGACGGCGACCTCGCCGCCGGCCTGCCGCTGACCCTGCTCAATGGCAGCGGCGGCGATGAGCGCAGCAACGGCCGGCTGTTCTTCCAGACCCAGAGCCATCGCAGCGGCCTGCCGCAGGATCTGCCCGGCAGCGTGCCGGACAATTCGATCCTCAACACCGCGCTGGTGCTGATGCGCGAGCGCCCGCAGTGCGCGGTGACACTGGTCTCCAAAGACATCAACCTGCGCATCAAGGCCAGCGTGGTCGGCGTGCACGCCGAGGACTACCACAGCGATCAGGTGCTGGAGGATGCCGATCTGCTGTACAGCGGCTTCGAGCAGCTACCGGCGGATTTCTGGGATCGCCACGGCAAGGCCATGCAGAGCTGGAAGAGCGAGGGCCGCAGCTACTACCGCCTGCGCGGCCCGGCTGCCGCCGGCTGGGTGCCCAACCAATGCCTGGCGCTGGACGCCGAGCCGCCCTTCGCCGCGCTGGTGCGCGAGATCGGCGACGGCAGCGCGGTGATCGAGCACGCCCGCGACTTCCGCGAGCGCAACTCGGTGTGGGGCATCAACGCGCGCAACATCGAGCAGAACTTCGCCCTCAACCTGCTGATGGATGAACAGATCGATTTCGTCACCCTGGTCGGCATGGCCGGCACCGGCAAAACCCTGCTGACGCTGGCCGCGGCGCTGGCGCAGACCCTCGACGAGCGCCGCTACGCGGAGATCATCATGACCCGCGTGACCGTGCCGGTGGGCGAGGACATCGGCTTTTTGCCCGGCACCGAAGAGGAGAAAATGACGCCGTGGATGGGCGCGCTGATGGACAATCTGGAAGTGCTCACCAGCGGCGAGGAGCAGGATCGCGGCGAGTGGGAGCGCCAGGCGACCAGCGATCTGCTGGCGCACCGGATCAAGATCCGCTCGCTGAACTTCATGCGCGGGCGCACCTTTCTCAACAAATTCCTGATCATCGACGAGGCCCAGAACCTGACGCCGAAACAGATGAAAACGCTGATCACCCGCGCCGGGCCCGGCACCAAAGTGGTCTGCCTGGGCAATATCGCGCAGATCGACACGCCCTATCTGACCGAGACCACCTCCGGGCTGACCTACGTGGTCGATCGCTTCAAGGGCTGGGCGCACTCGGGGCACATCACCCTGACCCGCGGCGAGCGCTCGCGGCTGGCCGATCACGCCACCGAAGTGCTTTGAGCCGGCCCGGTGCCAACCCGCACAGGACGGGACGGACGGCAGCCACGCACGACCACCGCAACCGCAGGCATCGCCAATCGATGATCGACATCCGCAAGACGACCACCCGGGACCGCGACGCCATCCGCGACATCCACCTGCGGGCCTTCGCCGACGGCGAGGGCCGGGCCATCGCCGCCTTCGTCGACGCACTGCTCGACGAGCCGGGCACTCCGCAAACCCTGTCGCTGATCGCCATCGACGCCGGCGCGGCGGCCGGACATATCGCCTTCAGCCCGGTGACGCTCGACCGCCCCGGCGACACCGGCCCCGGCGACTGTTGCGGCTACATTCTGGCGCCGCTCGCGGTGCACCCGGAATGCCAGAGCCGCGGCGTCGGCTCGCAGCTGATCGAATCCGGCCTGCGCGAGCTGACCGCGCGCGGTGTCGATCTGCTGTTCGTGTACGGCGACCCGGCCTACTACGGCCGCTTCGGCTTCACCGCCGCCAGCGTGGAAAAGTACCGGCCACCCTACCCGCTGCAACAGCCGATCGGCTGGCTGGCGCAATCGCTGAGCGGCCGCGAGCCGCAGGCGAGCGTTGTCGAACTCGGCTGCGTGGCGGCGCTGCGCGATCCGGCACTGTGGTGAGCCGCTCGCCAGTCGCGCCACGGCAGACAACAAAAAGGGCCGCGTTTGCGGCCCTTGTTGCAGCGCGGCGAGCAAAGCCTCAAAGCTTCGCCAGCTTGTCTTTGAGCATCTGATTCAACTGCCCGGGATTGGCCTTGCCCCTGGATGCCTTCATCGCCTGGCCGACGAAAAAGCCCAGCAGCTTTTCCTTGCCGGCCTTGTACTGGGCGATCTGATCCGGGTTGTTGGCCAGCACCTCGTCGACGATCGCTTCGATCGCGCCGCTGTCGCTGATCTGCTTGAGTCCCTTCGCCTCGATGATCGCGTCAGCCTCGCCCTCGCCGGCCCACATGGCGTCGAACACCTGTTTGCCGATCTTGCCGGAGATGGTGTTGTCGGCGATCCGCGCCAGCAGGCCGCCGAGGCTGGCCGCGCCGACCGGACTGTCGGCGATGCCCAGCCCCTCTTTGTTCAAGCGCCCGCCCAGCTCCACCAGCACCCAGTTGGCGGCCAGCTTCGGCTGCCCGGCGCTGGCCGCGACGGCCTCAAAATAGGCCGCGGTGGCGCTGTCGCCGGTGAGCGTGCGCGCATCGTCCGCGGACAGGCCGTACTGCTCGATGAAGCGCTGGCGCTTTTCGTCCGGCAGCTCCGGCAGCTGCGCGCGGATCTCGTCGATCAGCGCGTCGTCGATCTCCACCGGCAGCAGGTCGGGATCGGGGAAATAGCGGTAGTCGTTGGCTTCCTCTTTCGAGCGCATCGAGCGGGTCTCATCGCGCTCGGCGTCGTACAGGCGGGTCTCCTGCACCACCTTGCCGCCGGATTCGATCAGCTCGATCTGGCGCTCGATCTCGAAGTTGATCGCGCGTTCCAGAAAGCGGAAGGAGTTGACGTTTTTGATCTCCGCGCGGGTGCCGAGCTTTTCTTCGCCGCGCGGCCGCACCGAGACGTTGGCGTCGCAGCGGAAGCTGCCCTCCTGCATGTTGCCGTCGCAGATCTGCAGGCAGGTGACCAGCGCGTGGATGGCGCGCGCGTAGGCCACCGCCTCCTTCGCCGAGCGCAGGTCCGGCTCGGAGACGATCTCCAGCAGCGGCGTGCCGGCGCGGTTGAGGTCGACGCCGGTGGTGCCGGCGGGCACACCTTCGTGCAGCGACTTGCCGGCGTCCTCTTCGAGATGCGCGCGGGTCACGCCGATGGTTTTCGCGCCGCCGTCATCGAGAGCGATCTCGATCTGGCCGCGGCCGACGATGGGCAGCTCGAACTGGGAGATCTGGTAGCCCTTGGGCAGGTCCGGGTAGAAGTAATTCTTGCGCGCGAACACCGAGCGCCGGCCCAGCTCGGCGCCGATCGCCAGGCCAAACTTCACCGCCATCCGCACGGCTTCTTTATTGAGCACCGGCAGCACCCCGGGCAGGCCGAGATCGACCGCGCAGGCCTGGGTGTTCGGCGCCGCGCCGAAGGCGGTGGAAGCACCGGAAAAGATTTTCGATCGGGTCGCCAGTTGGGCGTGGATTTCCAGCCCGATTACCGTTTCCCACTGCATGTCGGAACACTCGCCTGTCAATTTGTAGGGCGGGTTAGCGCAGCGCAACCCGCCTTTCGGGGAATTTTGTCGCGCCAGGTGCGCGCTTCCGGCGGCTTACGCTTCGCTAACCCGCCCTGCTCGTCCTTATTGAAACGCCGCCGGCATCCGCCGGTGCCAGTCGCTGACCTGCTGGTAGCGGTGCGCGACGTTGAGCAGGCGCGCTTCGTCGAAGTGCCGGCCGACCAGTTGCAGGCCGATCGGCAGGCCGGCGCTGCTGCCGCAGGGCAGCGAGATGCCCGGCAGGCCGGCGAGATTGGCGGCGATGGTGTACAGGTCGTTGAGGTACATGGCGACCGGGTCGTCGGTCTTTTCGCCGATGCCGAAAGCGGTGCTCGGGGTGGCCGGGCCGGCGATCAGATCGACCTGCTCGAAGGCTTCGCTGAAGTCGCGACTGATCAGCTGGCGGGCCTGCTGAGCCTTCAGGTAGTAGGCGTCGTAGTAGCCGGCGGAGAGCGCGTAGGTGCCGACCATGATGCGTCGCTTGACCTCGGCGCCGAAGCCCTCGCCACGGCTGCGCTTGTAGAGGTCTTCGAGATCGGCGGGATCATCGCAGCGGTGGCCGAAACGCACGCCGTCGAAGCGCGACAGGTTGGCGCTGGCCTCGGCCGGGGCGACCACGTAGTAGACCGGCACCGCCAGGCCCTGATTGGGCAGCGAGATCTCCACCACGCTGGCGCCGAGCTTTTCCAGCTCGGCGACCGCGCTGGTCACCGCGCTGGCGATGGCGTCGTCCAGACCCTCGCCGAAGTACTCCTTCGGCAGGCCGATGCGCAGGCCGTCCAGCGAGTCGTTCAGCGCGGCGCGGTAGTCGGGCACCTCGCGCTGCAGGCTGGTGGAGTCGCGCGCGTCGAAGCCGGCCATCGCGCCCAGCAGCAAGGCGCAGTCCTCGGCGCTCTGCGCCATCGGCCCGCCCTGGTCGAGGCTCGACGCAAAGGCGATCATGCCGTAGCGCGAGACCCGCCCGTAAGTGGGCTTGAGGCCGGTGATGCCGGTCAGCGCCGCCGGCTGGCGGATCGAGCCGCCGGTGTCGGTACCGGTGGCCGCCGGAGCCAGCCGCGCAGCCACCGCCGCGGCCGAGCCGCCGGAGGAACCACCGGGCACGCGCGTCGCATTCCAGGGGTTTTTCACTGCGCCGTAAAAGCTGGTTTCGTTCGACGAGCCCATGGCAAACTCGTCCATATTGGTCTTGCCGAGCATCACCGTGCCGGCGCTTTTCAGCGCGCTGACGACGTGTGCATCGTAGGGCGAGACGAAGTTGTCGAGCATCCGCGAGCCGCAGGAGGTGCGCAGGCCCTCGGTGCAGAAGATGTCCTTGTGGGCGATCGGCAGGCCGGTGAGCGGCCCGGCGCGGCCGGCGGCGCGGGCGGCGTCGGCGGCGCGCGCAGCCTGCAGCGCGCTTTCCTGCGTGACGGTAATAAAGCTGTTGAGCTCGCCGTCGTGGGCGGCGATGCGGGCCAGGTAGTGCTCGGTCAGCTCGACGCTGCCGAGACTGCCATCGGCCAGCGCGGCGGCCAGCTCGCTGAGGGTTTTCTGGTGCATGTCGGCGGGGGTATCCGGTGGTCGCTCACTCGATCACGCGCGGCACGAGATAGAGGCCATCCTCCACCGCCGGCGCGCAGGCCTGGTACTGCTCGCGCAGATTCTCTTCACTAACAACGTCTTCGCGCAGCCGCTGGGTGGCGTGCAGCGGGTGCGCCATGGGTTCGACGCCGGCGGTGTCCAGCGCGTCGAGCTGCTCGACCAGTGCGAGAATGCTGGACAGGCTCTCGGCGTAGCCGGGCACGTCCTCGTCGGCGATGGCCAGGCGCGCCAGATGAGCGATGCTTCTGACTTGATCGTCTTGCAGTGACATGGGCTTGGCGTCCGTCGTGACACCGCCGCCACAATGCGGCGCGCGGGCTGGGAAAAACGGGTAACTTTATCATAAGCACTGCCTGCCGACAGCTGCGCAGGTCGCGCTCCGGTTCGAGCTGATCGCAGCCCAGTTGCCGCGCAGTGCGCGCGATTGGTACATTACGCCGCCTTTTTCGTTTATTAATAAACCCGGACACATCGACAATCATGTTCAAGCGCTTTCGCGGCATCTTCTCGACCGATCTGTCCATCGATCTGGGCACCGCCAACACCCTCATCTATGTCCGTGGCAAAGGCATCGTGCTCAATGAGCCGTCGGCGGTGGCGCTGCGCGAGGATCGCGGCAACGGCGGCCCCAAGGCCATCGAGGCCTACGGCATGGAGGCCAAGCGGATGGTCGGCCGCACGCCGAAGAACATCCGCGCCATCCGCCCGATGCGCGACGGCGTGATCGCCGATTTCCACATCACCGAGAAAATGCTGCAGTACTTCATCAAGAAGGTGCACGACGCGCGCTTCTTCCGCCCCAGCCCGCGGGTGCTGATCTGCGTGCCCTGCGGCGCCACCCAGGTGGAGCGCCGCGCGATCAAGGAATCGGCGATGGGCGCCGGCGCGCGCCAGGTGTATCTGGTGGAAGAACCCATGGCCGCGGCGATCGGCGCCGGCATGCCGGTCGACGAGCCGCAGGGCTCGATGGTACTGGACATCGGCGGCGGCACCTCCGAGGTCGCCGTGCTCTCGCTCAACGGCATCGTCTATTCGGCCAGCGTGCGCATCGGCGGCGACAAGTTCGACGAGGCGATCATCAGCTACGTGCGCCGCAACTACGGCGCGCTGATCGGCGAAGCCACCGCCGAACGCATCAAGCAGGAGATCGGCTCGGCCTATCCGCAAAAGGAGCTGCTGGAAATCGAAGTCAAGGGCCGCAACCTCTCCGAAGGCGTGCCGCGCGCCTTCACCCTGAACAGCAACGAGATCCTCGAAGCACTGCAGGAGCCGCTCTACGGCATCGTCTCGGCGGTCAAGACCGCGCTGGAGCAGACCCCGCCGGAGCTGGGCGCGGATGTCGCCGATCGCGGCATCGTGATCACCGGCGGCGGCGCCCTGCTGCGCGACATCGACCGCCTGATCATGGAGGAAACCGGCCTGCCGGTGGTGATCTCCGAAGACCCGCTGACCTCGGTGACCCGCGGCGGCGGGCGCATCCTCGAGTTGATGGACCAGCACGGCAGCGAGTTCTTCTCGGTCGAATAACGCGACCGCGCGCGGTCCCCTGCCATGCAACCGCTCTTTCAACAGGCCGCCGGTCTCACCCTGCGCCTGCTGCTGCTGGTGGTGCTATCGCTGCTGGTGATGACCACCGACCACCGCTTCCACCACCTGAAAACAGTCCGCACCGCGATCCTGCAGGGCCTGTACCCGGTGCAGTATCTGGTCAACCTGCCCGCCGACGCCGCCAGCTGGCTGCTGGAGAACCTCAACAGCCGCGACATGCTGACCAGTGAGAACACCCGCCTGCGCGCCGAAAACCTGTCGCTGCGCGCCCGCCAGCAGCGCTTCGACGCCCTGAGCAACGAGAACGTCCGCCTGCGCGAACTGCTGCACGCCGCGGCGCGCGTCGAGCAGGACGTACTGGTCGCCGAGCTGCTGGCGGTGGATCTGGACCCCTATCGCCAGCAGGTGGTGATCGACAAGGGCAGCGACGACGGCGTCTACAGCGGTCAGCCACTGGTCGATGCGCTGGGGGTGATGGGTCAGGTGATCGAGGTTGCCGGCGACAGCGCCGTGGCGCTGCTGATCTCCGACCCCAGCCACGCCCTGCCGGTGGAGGTGCTGCGCAACGGCCTGCGCGCGATCGCCCGCGGCGTCGGCCGCTCGGACCGCATCGAGCTGCTGCACATCCCCGCCAGCGCCGATGTCGAAGTCGGCGACACGCTGCTCAGCTCGGGGCTCGGCGGGCGCTTCCCGCCCGACTACCCGGTGGCCACGGTGACCGAGGTCGAGCGCCCGCGCGGGCGCGCTTTCGCGCGCGTTTTCGCCCGCCCCAGCGCGCTGCTCGACCGCTCCCGCGAGGTGCTGCTGGTGTGGCGCGAGCCGCGCCGCGGCGCCATCGACGACATCCCCGCGGAGCTGATACCCAGCGCCCCCGACTACCCCACGCCAGAACTGCCCGACGGCAGCGCCCCGGCGCTGCCCGGCAGCATCGGCGATGGCGATGGCGATGGCGATGCGCTCGGCAGCGTTGAGCACGGCGCAGCGGAGAGCCGGCAATGATCCACGTGCGCAATTTCTGGATCGTGCCGCTGACCCTGCTGGTGGCGCTGTTGCTGATGATGCTGCCGCTGCCGCCCTGGGCGCGCCCCTTCCGTCCGGACTGGCTGAGCATCGTCGCCCTCTACTGGGCGCTGGCCATCCCGCGCGCCTTCGGCATCGGCAGCGCCTGGCTGCTCGGCCTGCTGCTCGACGTGGCCCACGGCACACTGCTCGGCCAGCACGCGCTGGGGCTGTCGGTGATCGTCTACATCGCCGCGCGCAGCTACCAGCAGATCCGCATCGCCCCGCTCGGCCAGCAGGGGCTGATCATCATGCTGCTGCTGGCATTCAAGCAGTCGATCGTGCTGTGGGTCGATGGCGCCATCGGCCGCATGCCGGCCAACATTCCCCTCTACTACGCGCCCTCGCTGCTCGCCATCGTGCTCTGGCCCTGGGCATTCATCATCCTGCGCGACCTGCGCCGCCGCTACCGCCTGAGCTGATCGCGCGGCGGTGACGGTCGCGTCGCCACGGATGTCGCCGCGGTACAAATTCCACCCTGCGGCGCGCCCTAACATGGCCTCGAATGCGCATCGGGCACCCCGGCCAGCGCGGCTTTCGGGCCATTTGCGGGTCGCTTCGCAAAGCCTTGCACGCACCCGCCACCGACGCCCGCCAGAGTCTGGCGCGCGGCTCCGCAGCGGCGCACAATTCGGCGCTTTGCGAGGCGGAGACAGACGGTGGAACAGCGCATCGAGGAAGTCGAGATCAAGCTCACCCTGCTGGAGCACACGGTGGATGAGCTGAACGCGGTGATCACCCGCCAGCACGCGCTGATCGAGCAGCTCGGCGCACGCCTGGAGCTGCTGGAAAAGCGCGCTGCGGCGGCGGCCGAAAACCCCGCGGCAACGGGCGGCGGCGAGCCGCTCGACGAGCGCCCGCCGCACTACTGAGCGGCTGCGGCAAAAGACAGATTTTCAGCCCCCGGCGCGGCCGCGGGTGCCCACACACGAGCCAACGAAAGAACTGCCCATGACACGTTTTTCCGCATGGAATGTGATCCGCAACGGCTTCACCGGCCAGCGTGGCTGGTCGCGGCAATGGCGCGATCCCGAGCCGCAGGCCGAGTACGACGCGATCATCGTCGGCGCCGGTCTGCACGGCCTGGCCACCGCCTACTATCTGGCGAAGAACCACGGCATCAGCCGCGTCGCGGTGCTGGAAAAGGGCTGGCTGGGCGGCGGCAACGCCGGGCGCAACACCACCATCGTGCGCTCCAACTACATGATGCCGGGCAACCGCGAGTTCTACGAGCACTCGCTGCGCCTCTGGGAGGAGCTCAGCCACGAGCTGAACTACAACGTCATGTTCAGCCAGCGCGCCCACGTCAGCCTGTTCCACAGCCCCGCCGCGCGCGACGCCGCGGCGCGCCGCTACAACAGCATGCGCCTGACCGGCAGCGACGGTGAGCTGTGGGATCTGGACACCCTCAAGCGCGAGATCCCGCACCTCGACTACAACAACGCGCGCTTTCCGATCATCGGCGCCGCGGTGCAGCGCCGCGCCGGCACCGCGCGCCACGACGCGGTCGCCTGGGGCTACGCCCGCGCCGCCGACGCGCTGGGCGTGGATATCATCCAGAACTGCGAGGTCACCGGGGTGCGCCGCGACGGCGCGCGGATCGTCGGCGTGGATACCTCGCGCGGGCCGATCGACGGCAAAAAGATCGGCTTCGCCGTCGCCGGCAACAGCTCGCGGCTGTGGCAGATGGCCGGCCTCGGCCGCCTGCCGATCGAATCGCACAAGCTGCAGGCCTTCGTCAGCGAGCCGCTCAAGCCGCTGCTCGATCAGGTGGTGGTGTTCGGCGTCGGCGGCGCGCACTTCTACATCTCGCAGTCGGACAAGGGCGGGATGGTCTTCGGCGGCGACATCGACTGGTACAAGTCCTACGCGCAGAAGGGCAATCTGCCGATCGTGCAGGACACCGCCGAAGCGGCCATGTCGATCCTGCCCTGCCTCGGCCGGGTGCGCCTGCTGCGCCACTGGTCGGGGGTGATGGACATGTCGATGGACGGCTCGCCGTTCATCTGCAAGACGCCGCTGGACAACCTCTACCTGAACGCCGGCTGGAACTACGGCGGCTTCAAGGCCAGCCCCGCCTCGGGCTGGTACTTTGCCGACCTGATCGCCAACGACCGCCCCCACGAGGTGATCGCCAACCACGATCTGAAGCGCTTCGAGCGCGGCGTGATCATCGACGAGCGCGGCGCCGGGCCAGACCCGAAACTGCACGGCTGAGGACGAACAAAGTGATCCGTATTCCCTGTCCCTTCTGCGGCGAGCGCGACCACAGCGAATTCAGCTACGGCGGCGACGGCTCGATCGAATACCCCGAGCTGGACGCCCCGGCCGAACAGTGGCACGACGCCATCTTCCTGCGCGACAACATCCGCGGCATGCAGACCGAAACCTGGCAGCACAGCAGCGGCTGCCGCCTGTGGCTGCTGGTCGAGCGCGACACCCTGAGCCACGAAATCCGCAGCGTGCGCCCGGCCCACGCCGGCATCGCACAGGCGCTGGAGGCACAGCGATGAGCGCCACCCGCCTCGCCAGCGGCGGTCGCATCGACCGCACGCAAGCGCTTGACTTCAGCTGGGACGACCGCCAGTACCAGGGCCACCCCGGCGACACCCTGGCCTCGGCGCTGCTGGCCAGCGGCGAGCAGATCCTCGCCCGCAGCTTCAAGTACCACCGCCCGCGCGGGGTGATGTCCGCCGGGGTCGAGGAATCCGGCGCACTGGTCACCGTGGGCAGCCACGAGCGCCGCGACCCCAACGTGCGCGCCACCACCTGCGAGCTGTTCGACGGCCTCGCCGCCCACGGCCAGAACGCCTGGCCCAGCGTGCGCTTCGACGTCAACGCACTGAACGGCCTGTTCGGCCGCTTCTTCTCCGCCGGCTTTTACTACAAGACCTTCATGGGCCTGCCGCCCTTCGAGTGGGGCAGGGGCACCGGCCTGTGGATGCAGTACGAGAAGCTCATCCGCAAGGCCGCCGGCATGGGCGAGGCCTCGCGCGCGCCGGACCCGGACAGCTACGAACACGCCCACGGCTTCTGCGATCTGCTGGTCGTCGGCGCCGGCCCGGCCGGCCTGCACGCCGCGCTGAGCGCCGCCGAGGCGGGCCTCGACGTGTGGCTGGTGGAGCAGGATTTCGCCCTCGGCGGCGACTACCTCAACCAGCCCGATGCCGACCCCGACGAACTGGTCGCCCGAGCCGAGGCCGCCGGCGTGCGCATCCTGCGTCGCACCACCGCCTTCGGCCTCTACGACAACCTCGTCGCCGGCCTGCTGGAGCGCGTCACCGACCACCTGCCGAACCCCGGCGCGCAGCTGCCGCGGCAGCGCTTCTGGTATTTGCGGCCGCGCGCCGTGGTACTCGCCAGCGGCGCCATCGAGCGACACATCGCCTTCGGCGACAACGACCGCCCGGGGGTGATGGGCGCGGCCGCGGCGCGCAGCTACCTGAACCGCTTCGGCGTGCTCGCCGGACAGCGCGTGGTAATCGCCAGCAACAACGACTCGGCCTACGCCGGCGCCGCCGAACTGGCCCGCGCCGGCGCCAGCGTGAGCCTGCTCGACGCCCGCCAGACAGTATCCGAGGAGCTGCGCGCGACGCTCGGCGACAGCGGCGTCGAGCTGCTCAGCGGCAGCGCGCCGCTGCGCGCCAACGGCGCCAAGGGCGTGCAGGGGGTGGAGATCGCCAGCGCCGCCGGCAGCGGCTGGCGCGCCGACGGCGCGCGGCCCTGCGACGCGCTGCTGGTCTCCGGCGGCTGGTCGCCGGTGGTCAACCTGCTCTCGCACCGCGGCGTCAAACCGGTGTGGGATGCCGAGCTGACCTGCTTCGTGCCCGGCGACAGCGAAGAGAACATCTTCGTCGCCGGCAGCGCCGCGGGCATCTGGAATACCACCGCCTGCGAGCAGTCCGGGCGCGCCGCCGCGGCGCGGGCGATCGCCGCACTGGGCCAATCGACAGCCGTGGTGGCGATGCCGGCGCGCGGCGGCTGGCAGCAGCCGATCCAGCCGCTCTACGAAGTGGTCGTCGACGGCGAAAAGCTGAAGAGCTTCGTCGATCCGCAGCACGATGTGACCGCCGACGACGTGCGCCTCGCCCACCGCGAGGGCTTCGTCTCGGTCGAGCACCTCAAGCGCTACACCACGCTGGGCATGGCCAACGATCAGGGCAAGATGGGCAATGTCATCGGCCTGGCGCTGATGGCCGACGCGCTGGGCCGCGAGATCCCCGAGGTCGGCACCACCACCTTCCGCCCGCCGTACACGCCGGTATCGATCGGCGCGCTCACCGGGCGCAACAGCGGCGAGCACTTCCGCTGCCTGCGGCGCACGCCGATGCACGACTGGAACCTGGCCCGCGGCGGGGTGATGACCATGGCCGGGCTGTGGCACCGCCCCTGGTACTACCCGCGCGCCGGCGAGGGCCTCGGCGAAGCCTACGTGCGCGAGGCGACCACGGTGCGCGAGACGGTCGGCCTATGCGACGTCAGCAGCCTGGGCAAGATCGCCATTCAGGGGCCGGATGCCTCCACCCTGCTCAACCGCGTGTACAGCAACGCCTTCGCCAAGCTGCCGGTGGGCAAGGCGCGCTACGGCATCATGCTGCGCGACGACGGCATCGTGATGGACGACGGCACCACCTGGCGGATCAGCGAGGACGACTTCTTCATGACCACCACCACCGCCAACGCGGCCAAGGTGATGGTCTGGCTGGAGGAGCTGCTGCAGACCCGCTGGCCGGATCTGAAGGTCCACGTCAGCTCGGTCTCCGACCAGTGGGGCGGCTGCGCGGTGGCCGGCCCGCAGTCGCGCGAATGCATCGCCGCCTGCCTCGAAGATCCGCAGATGATGGACAACGAGGCCTTCCCCTTCATGGGCGTGCGCGAGACGATGATGACCGGCGGCATTCCCTGCCGCATCGCGCGCATCAGCTTCTCCGGTGAGCGCGCCTACGAGGTCTACGTCGGCGCCGATCACGCCGAGCAGATGATGGACATGCTCTGGGCGCAGGCCGAAGCGCGCGGCGGCTGCCTCTACGGCCTCGAAGCACTGGGCACGCTGCGGATCGAAAAGGGCCACGTCACCGGCGCCGAACTGGACGGCCGGGTGAGCATCGAAGACGCCGGCCTCGGCGGCATGGCATCGCAGAAAAAATCCTACATCGGCAGCGTCATGCAGCAGCGCCCCGAGCTGCTGCGCGAGGATCGCCCGCGGCTGGTGGGCATCTTCCCCAAAGACCGCAGCCAAACCTTCAACTCGGGCAGCATCCTGTGCGCCGCCGAGCGCGTCGAAGGCCTCGGTGAGGGCTGGATCACCGGCGTCACCCACTCGCCGGCGCTGGGCCACTGGATCGGCCTCGGCTTCGTCCGCGGCGGCCACCAGGCCTGGGCCGGCAAAACGCTGGTGGCCGCCGACCCGGTGCGCAAGGGCAACATCGAAGTCGAAGTGGTTTCCCCGCACATGTTCGACCCCAGCGGAGAGAGAATGCATGGCTGAGCGAGCTTCCGCGCTGAGCGCGAACTACCCCCGCGGCCGCCTCGGCGCGGCCGATATCGACAGCGGCGTAAGCCTCAGCGAGGTCCGCGGGCTGTCGCTGTTGCAGATCGCCGCCTGGCCGGACACGCTGGCCGATGTCGGCGCCGAACTGGCCGCGCAGCTGGGCATCGACGCCGCCCCCGGCGCCTGCCGGGCGGCCATCACCGAGCGCGGCACGCTGCTGCGCGTCGAACCGCTGAAGTGGTGGCTGATCGACGGCGACCGCAAACTGGCCACGACCTTCAGCGACGCCAGCCGCGCGGTCACCCTCGATCAGTCGCACTCGCGCACCCGGCTGCGCATCTGCGGGCCGCAGGCCGCGGAACTGCTCAACCGGCAACTGCCGCTGGATCTGCGCGACGCCAGCTTCCCGGTGGGCGCGCTGGCCAGCACCGCCTTTCACCACGCCGGGGTGACCCTGTGGCGCCACGCTGCGGGCTACGACCTGCTGCTGCCGCGCGGCTTCGCGCTGTCGCTGTGGGAGCTGCTGCTGGCCGGCGCCGAGCAGTTCGGCGGCGAGGTGCTCTGAGGCGCGGCGCCGAGTCGGCGGCGAGACGGCGCGCTACTCGCCGAGCAGCAGCGTGGCGCCGTCGATGCGGTACTCCGGCACGCGCAGATTGCGCTGCGCCTGCTGGTCGTCGAAGACCCGCCCGGCGAGATCGTAGCGCGAGCCGCGACAGGTATCGGCGAAGCCGCCCGGCCAGCGCTGGCCGCGGAACTCACCGCCCGCCGGCAGCCAGCGCAGCGCGCAGCCCAGATCGCTACCCACCGCCAGCGCGACAAAGTACTCCGGCCGCCGCGACCGGGTCGCCACCGGCAGCCCGTCGGGCTGCTGCGACCAGTCGCCGTCGGCATCGCGCAGCTCGCCGCGCAGTGCCGATTCGCGCAGCGCGGCCAGCATCGCCGCGTCGCGGTGCAGCACCAGCAGCGGCCGGCCGTCCCACTCCAGCTGGCGCAGCTCGCCGGGGGCCAGATCATCCAGCGGCAGGCGCAGGCTGGTCTGTGCGCGCTCACCGCCGCCGAACAGCCCGGAGATCAGCACCGCGGCAGCGACGATCACCGCCACCGCGGTCATCAGTTTCAGGATTGCGCGCAGCAACAGGCGCTTTTCATCTCGGTTCATTCACTCCTCCGGATCGCTTAGCATGGCTGCCCGCTCAACGCCCGCCGGCCACAGGCCCGCCACGCAGATGCCCGCAGCATTGCAGATCGCCGTGATCCCGCTGGAAGCGCGCTTCGCCGCGCGCGCCGCGGCGCTGGCCGAGCAATTCGGACTGGCGCCAGCCAGCGCCGGGCAGGCCACCGATCCGGCTGCCGCCGACGCCCTGCTGGAGGTCGGCGAGCGGCTGGCGCTGCGCACCCTGCGACCAAGCCGCGGCGGCGCGGTGAGCGTCGATTTCACCGCCGGCCGCGCCGCCCATCGACGCCAGTTCGGCGGCGGCCGCAGCCAGCCGCTGGCGCGCGCGCTGGGCCTCAAGGGCGGCCTGTCGCCGCGCGTGGTCGACGCCACCGCCGGCCTCGGCCGGGATGCCTTCGTGCTCGCCAGCCTCGGCTGCGCGGTGCAGCTGATCGAGCGCCAGCCGCTGCTCGCCGAGCTGCTCGCCGACGGTCTGCAGCGCGCCGCGGCCGACGCCGCCACCGCGCCGATCGCGGCGCGCATGGCGCTGATCGGCGCCGATGCGGCAGGCTGGCTGCGCGGCCTCGATGCGGCGGCGGCGCCGGATTGCGTCTATCTCGACCCCATGTACCCGCAGCGCGACAAATCCGCCGCGGTGAAAAAGGAGATGCGCCTGCTGCAACGGCTGGCCGGGCCGGATCAGGATTCCGCCGAACTGCTCGCCGCGGCGCTCGACTGCGGCGCGGCGCGGGTGGTGGTCAAACGGCCCAAGGGGGCACCGCCGCTGGCCGGGCCGGCGCCATCCGCGGCGATCGCCAGCGCCAATACGCGCTACGACCTGTACGCGCTGCGCGCGCTGGCCGCACCGGGACAGCGCTCGGCGTAGGTCGGGCTTCAGCCCGACGGCCATCGCGCATCGAATCGCGGCACGGCCGGTTCCCGCCCCGCGCCACGGCAATGGTGATCAGCGGCGGCGGAAAGCCTCAATCGCGGAAGTTCTGAAACTGCAGCGGCAGGCCCAGCTCGGCGCCCTTGAGCAGCGCCATCGCCTGCTGCAGATCGTCGCGCTTTTTGCCGGTGACGCGCAGCTGTTCACCCTGCACCGAAGCCTGCACCTTGAGCTTGCTGTCCTTGATCAGGCGGACCATCTTTTTGGCCATTTCCTTGTCGAGCCCTTCGCGCACGCTGATCAGCTGGCGCGCGCCCTGGCCGACCTCTTCGACCTCGCTCTCATCCATGCAGGCCACGTCGATGCCGCGCTTGGCGCACTTTTCGTAGAGCATGGGCTGCATCTGCTGCACCTGGAATTCGCTCTGCGCGCTCAGCGTCAGCACTTCGCCGGCCAGTTCGATCTTCGCTCCCGAGCCTTTGAAATCGTAGCGATTGGCGATTTCCCGGTTGGCCTGATCGACGGCGTTGCCCAGCTCGTGCCGGTCGACTTCCGAAACCACATCAAAGGACGGCATGCGCTTTCCCCCGTTACTCTGCTGTCGATGTAGGATGCGCGATTTTCCAGCAGTGGAGATGAGCATGTCCAGAACCTTCGCGGCGCCGCGCTTCGTCGCCCTCGGCGCGCTGCTGGCGGCGCTGGCCATCGGCCTCGGCGCCTTTGGCGCGCACGCGCTGAAAGCGCGACTCGGCGCGCAGCAGATGGGCTGGTTCGAAACCGCGGCCCACTACCACCTGATCCACGCCGTGGCGCTGGTGGCGGTGGCCGCGGCCGGCGGCGCGCTGCGCAGCCCGCGCCTGCTGGGCGCCTGCGCCTGGCTGCTGGTGGCGGGCACGCTGCTGTTCTCCGGCAGCCTCTACCTGATGGCCGCCGGCGCGCCGCGCTGGCTGGGGGCGATCACCCCGCTGGGCGGGCTGGCCCTGATCTGTGCCTGGTTGCTGCTCGCCGCGGCCGCAGTATCATCGAACCGATGAGCGGACCCACCGCCACCGAGCAACTCCGGAGCACTGCCGCATGAGCGAATCCGACCACCGCGACGCACGTCGCGACTACGCCGCCCACAGCCTCAGCCGCGCGCAGCTCCGCGACGATCCGCTGGCGCAGTTTCGCAGCTGGCTCGAAGCAGCCGTCGCCGCCGGCCTGAAAGACGCCACCGCGATGACCCTGGCCACCTGCGATGCGGCCGGCCAGCCCTCGCTGCGCACCGTGCTGCTCAAGCACTGCGACGCCGACGGCTTCTGCTGGTACAGCGACTACCGCAGCCAGAAGGGTCGCGAGCTGGCCGCCAATCCGCGCGCCGCGCTGCTCTTTTACTGGCGCGAGTTCGACCGCCAGGTGCGGATCAACGGTAATGTTGAACTTCTCGACGCCGCCAGCGCCGATGAGTATTTTCAGCAGAGACCGGCGGGCAGCCGCTTTGCCGCGGCGACCTCCTGCCAATCGCAGCCCGTGGACAGCCGCGCCACGCTGGAGGCACGCATCACCGCGCTGCGCAGCGCCCATCCACAGGGCGACGTGCCGCGTCCGGAGCAATGGGGTGGCTACCGCCTGCGGCCGCAGAGCTTCGAGTTCTGGCAGGGGCGCGAAAATCGCCTGCACGACCGCTTTCGCTACACCTGTGCGGCGGCCGGCGAACGGTGGATGATCGAGCGATTGCAACCCTAGGAGGCCCGTATGCAACCGACGCTGCCCAGCCTGTTCCTGTCGCACGGCGCACCGACACTGATCACCGATCCCTGTCCGACCCGTGACTGGCTGCGCAGCGCCGCCGCGCAGTGGCCACAGCCGCGCGCGATCATCTGTATCTCCGCACACTGGTGCACCGCCGAGCCGACCATCTCCGGCGCCAGCCGGCCGCAAACCATCCACGATTTCTACGGCTTCCCCGACGAGTTCTACGCGATGAGTTACCCGGCGCCCGGCGAACCATCGCTGGCGATCGACGTTGCGGGACAGATCAAAGCCGCCGGCATGGCCTGCAAAGTGGACGGCTCGCGCGGCCTCGACCACGGCGCCTGGGTGCCGCTGAAGTTACTTTACCCGCGCGCGGATATCCCCGTGCTGCAGCTCTCCGTACAACCGCAGCGCTCACCCGAGGCACACATGGCACTGGGCCGCGCACTGCGCCCGCTGCGCGATGACGGCGTGCTGATCCTCGCCAGCGGCGGCGCCACCCACAACCTCGCCGACTTCCACGGCCAGAGCTGGGACGCGCCGCCGGAGGACTACGTGCAGCGCTTCGACCGCTGGCTGATCGAGCGCGTACAGGCCGGCAACGCCGAGGCCATCTGCGAATACCTGCAGGCCCCCGAGGGCCAGCGCAACCACCCCACGGCGGAGCACTTTCTGCCGTTGCTGGTCGCCTTCGGCGCAGCCCAGGACAGCGTTGCACACCGCCCGCAGGCGAAGCTGTTACACCACGCCGTCACCTACGCCATTCTGTCGATGGCCACCTTCCGCTGGGGCTGACGAAATGCGGATGCCAGCGACGGCGAACGACAAGCGCCAGCCAGCCGAGAGCGGCGCCAGCGCCGCGCCCGGCGGCGACTGGCACGCGCTGACGACGGCCGAGGCGCTGCGCCAACTGCGCGCCGACGCCGCCGGCCTGAGCGCCGCCGAAGCCGCCGCGCGCCTCGCCCGCCACGGCGCCAACCGCCTCCCGCAGGCGCCTCGCCGCGGCCCGCTGCGGCGCCTCGCCGCGCAGTTCGACAACCTGCTGATCCACCTGCTGATCGCCTCCGCGGCGCTGGTCGCCGCCATCGGCCACTGGCTGGACAGCGCGGTGATCCTCGCCGTGGTGCTGGTCAACGCGCTGATCGGCTTCATCCAGGAGGGCCGCGCCGAGCGCGCCCTGGACAGCATCCGCGCCCTGCTCACCCTGCGCGCCCGCGCCCTGCGCGACGGCCTGCCGAGCGGCCTGCCGGCCGAGCAACTGGTGCCCGGCGACGTGGTGCTGATCGAGGCCGGCGACAGGATCCCCGCCGACCTGCGCCTGCTCGACAGCCACAACCTGCGCCTCGACGAATCCATGCTCAGCGGCGAATCGCTGCCGGTGGACAAATCCAGCGCGGCGGTGGCCGCCGACACGCCGCTGGCCGAGCGCAGCAGCTTGGCCTACGCCGGCTGCCTGGTGGCCGCCGGGCAGGCGCGCGGGCTGGTGGTGGCCACCGGCGCAGACAGCGAGCTGGGGCGCATCGGCGCGCTGGTCGAGCAGGTCGAGCCGCTGAGCACACCGCTACTGCGCCAGTTGGAGCGCTTCGGCCGGCGGCTGACGGCGGCGATCCTCGCGCTGGCCGCGGCGCTGTTCACCTTCGGTCTGCTGGCGCGCGACTACAGCGCCGGCGAGATGCTGCTCGCCGCGGTCGGCATCGCCGTCGCCGCGGTCCCCGAGGGGCTGCCGGCGGTGGTCACCATCGCGCTGGCCATCGGCGTGCAGCGCATGGCCGGGCAGCGCGCCATCGTGCGCCGCCTGCCGGCGGTGGAGACGCTGGGCACGGTGAGCTGCATCTGCAGCGACAAGACCGGCACCCTGACGCGCAACGAGATGACCGCGCAGCGCCTGCTGACCGCCGCCGGCGACTATTCCCTCAGCGGCGGTGGCTACGCGCCGCGCGGCGAGCTGCAGCCCGACCACGGCGCCGCCGGCGACGCCGCGCCGCTGGCGCGGATCGCCCGCTGCGCCGCACTGTGCAACGACGCCCGCCTGCTGGCGCCGGACGCGGAGCACGCCCACTGGCGCATCGAGGGCGACCCCACCGAGGCCGCGCTGCTGGTGCTGGCGCGCAAGCTGGGGCTGGACGAGTCGGCCGTGCAGGCCGCCCACCCGCGCCGCGCGCTGATCCCCTTCTCCGCCGAGGCGCGCTACATGGCGACGCTGCACCCGGGCCGCGACGGGCATCGCCTGATTTGCCTGAAGGGCGCGCCGGAGCGGCTGCTGGCATGCTGCACCAGCGAGCTGGGCGACGACGGCGGCAGCCGCCCGCTGGACGCCGACGCCTGGCATGCGCGGCTGGAGGCGCTCGCCGGCCGCGGCCTGCGCCTGCTGGCACTGGCCGAGCTGGAGCCGGCCGCCGGCGAGGCCGGCGACGGCGACCTGGCGGGCGCACTCGACGCCGGCGGTGCCTGCCTGCTCGGCGTGGTCGGGCTGATCGACCCGCTGCGCGAGGAGGCGCTGCAGGCGGTCGCCGAGTGCCGCGCCGCGGGCATCCGCGTGCGCATGATCACCGGCGACCACGCCGGCACCGCGGCGGCCATCGGCGCCCAGCTGGGGCTGGCCGGCGCGCCGCTCACCGGGCGCGACATCGACCGCCTCGACGACGCCGCGCTGGCCGCGCGGCTGGGCGACACCGAGGTCTTCGCGCGCACCAGCCCGGAGCACAAGCTGCGCCTGGTGCGCGCCCTGCAGGCCGGCGGCGAGGTGGTGGCGATGACCGGCGACGGGGTCAACGACGCGCCGGCGCTGCGCCGCGCCGACATCGGCGTGGCGATGGGCGGCAAGGGCAGCGAGGCGGCGGTGGAGGCCGCCGAGGTGGTGCTCGCCGACGACAACTTCGCCAGCATCGTGCGCGCCGTCCGCGAGGGGCGCACGGTGTACGCCAACGTGCGCAAGGCGATCCTCTTCATGCTGCCGACCAACGCCGGCGAGGCGCTGGCGCTGGTGCTGGCGATCCTGCTCGGCGTGGATCTGCCGGTGACGCCGCTGCAGATCCTCTGGGTGAACATGGTCACCGCGGTGACGCTGGCCATCGCGCTGGCCTTCGAGCCGCGCGAGCCGCGCGCCATGACCCGCCCGCCGCGCGACCCGCGCGAGCCGCTGCTCGATCTGCACCTGCTCTGGCGGCTGCTGTTCGTCGCCCTGCTGATGGTGGCGATCTGCGGCGGGCTGTTCCTCTGGGCGCTGGCCGACGGCGCCGATCTGCCGCTGGCGCGCTCGCTGGCGGTCAACGCGCTGGTCGCCTGCGAGATCGCCTACCTGTTCGCCAGCCGGCGGCTGTACGGCGCGGTGCTCAACCGCGACGGCCTGCTCGGCAACCGCATCGCGCTGCTGGCGGTGGCGGCGCTGCTGGCACTACAGCTGGGCTTTACCTACCTGCCGCTGTCGCAGGCGCTGTTCGGCGTGGCGCCGCTGGGCGCCGGCCACTGGCTGCTGATCCTGCCGCTGGCCGCCGGCCTGCTGCTGCTGGTGGAGGCGGAGAAGGCGCTGCTGCGGCGCCGCGGGCGCCGCAGGGCGCGCCGCGACAACTGAAAGCACCCGCGCGACGGCCGATCACCGGCCCGCCGACCGCGACTCAGCCCACCTCGTGGATCTCGCAGGGCGCGCGCAATTCATCCGGCACATTTGGCGGGCACTGGCCGCACATGCGGTTGCCGGGCACGGCGAAGTCGATCTTGCGCGGATAGGGCAGATCCAGCGCTTCCATGATGGCGATGAACTCGGCGCGCGACTTGCCCGCCAGGCGCGGGTTGCGGGTCTTTTCCTGCCCCACCGAGCTGAGCTGGCGGCCTTCGTAGTCGTGGCCGGGGTAGATCAGCGTCTCGTCGGGCAGGCTGAAGATCTTCTGCGTGATGCTGTCGTACAGCGTGCCGGCGTCGCCGGACTGGAAATCGGTGCGGCCGCAGGCGTCGATCAGCAGCGCGTCGCCGGAGAACAGCATGCGCTGGGTGCCGTTGTCGATCAGATAGGCGTGGTGGCTGTCGGTGTGCCCGGGGGTGAACAGCGGCTGCAGTTCCAGCCCGCCGACGCGCAGCGGCCGGCCCTCGGCGACGCCCACATCGGTGCAGGGCAACTGGTCCATCGCCGGCCCGGCGATCTTGCAGTCGGCCAGTGCTTTCAGTTTGCGCGAGCCAGTCAGGTGGTCGGCGTGGATATGCGTATCCAGCGCGTAGCCGAGCTTCAGCCCCATCTCCTGCAACACCTCCAGATCTCGATGCACGGTGTCCAGCACCGGGTCGATGAGCACCGTTTCACCGCTATCCGGGCAGGCGAGCAAATAGGTCCAGGTGCAGGAATCGGGTTCGAAGAGCTGGCGAAAGATCATCTGGGCAGTCCTCCTGTCGCGAAGGTAACGACTATAGCCAAGCGCTGCGGCCACCAACACTGGCCGTGCTGGGTAGCCGCGCCGCCACTGCCCGCATTGCTACGCCGGCCGCATTGCTGTCGCTGGCCGCCCGGGCCTCAGCCGAGCAGCCGCGGGAAGGTCTGCGAATCCAGCGGTGCGCCGTTTTCCAGCGTCACCTCCGCGAATGGCGGCGAGGTCTCGCCGGCGCGGCGGGTGAAGGTGGCGTCATCGCCGGTGAAGCGCGCGGCGAAGGCGCGCCGCCGGGTGCTGGCAGAAAGGTTGCCCGGCGCACCGTGCACGGTGCGAAAGTGGAAGGCGATGCAGTCGCCGGGCTGCAGCTCGAAGCTGCGCAGATCGTAATCGGCGCGATGATTGTCGATGTCCGGCACGGACTCGTAATCGGCCTCGTCGCGCTCGTATTCGACGCCGACGAACTTCATCGGCGTGAACCAGCGATCCCAGCGGTGCGAGCCGGCGACGAACTCCACACAGCTCTCGCGCGCCACCGGATCCAGCGGAATCCACAGCGAGCAGTTGTCGCGACCATCGACGCAGTAATAGGGCTGATCGTGGTGCCAGGGGGTGCGCTCGGCGGTGTTCGGCTCTTTGACGATGACGTGCTCGTGAAACAGGTTGACCTTGCGGCTACCCATCAGCGCAGCGGCGATGCCGGCCGCGGGTGAGTTAAAGAAAAAGTCGCGATACTCGGGAATCCGCTGCCAATTGCAGTAATCGCCAAAGAAATGCCCCGGCGCACCGGGCTGGCTGTATTCGCGGCGATGGGGTCCCGGCTCGCGGATATTGCGCTCCAGCCCGGCGCGCAGGCGTTCGATCCACGCGGGCGAAAAGACGCCCTCAAGCCTGACCACACCGTCGCGCTGAAAGGCGTCGATCCGGGCCTGATTGAGCGGGGCTGGCGCGGCCATGGGCTTCTCCGGTGGTTGCTGGCATGGCGATCAGATTACCCGCAGCGGCGCGGCCTGCTTTGCCGCAAAGCGACACGGTTTGCCGCCGCCCGTACACTTTGCGGGTATCAATCGCGATACAGCCCCACCAGGCACTCGGCCAGTGGCAGATAGTCCGAGTTGGGCAGCGAGAACTGGCGCCGATACTCGGCCACCGACATGTTGCCCTGGGCGTAGCTGTCGAGCAGCTCACGGCTCGCCGGATGCATGCGCGGCGGCAGCTCGCAGCCGGCGAGCCGCCCCGCGTCGCGCGGTCCGAGCACCGCCCGCGGCCACCAGTCGCGCTGCCGCGCGGCGGCCGCGAACAGTCGCCGGGCCAGCTCGCGGTGGCCGCCCTGAGCGGCGCGCGCGGTGGCGCTGAGGCCGTGGCCATCGAGTCGACTGGCCGCGGCGCCGGCGCGCAATAACAGCTCGGCCGCGCCGCGTTGACCGCTCTCCGCCGCCCAGTGCAGCGGCGTGCCGTACAGCGCGCTGAGCGCGTCGACATCGGCGCCCGCACGCAGCAACTCGCGCAGCACTCCGAGATGACCGCGGCGCGCGGCGACGTGCAGCGGGCTGATAGCGAGCTGATCGCTGCGTGCATTGACATCGGCGCCGTGGCGCAGCAGCAGCTGCACCACGTTCAGGTGGCCGCGCCAAGCGGCGTGGTGCAGCGCGCTGTTGCCCTTGGCGTCGCGGCGTTGCGGGTCGGCGCCGGCGGCGAGCAGTGCCGCGGCCAGCGCCGACTGATCGCGCAGCGCCGCCCAGTGTAGCGGGCTGCGCCCGCGCGCATCGGCGACCTCGGTGCCGGCACCGCGCGCCGCCAGTGCGGAGACCAGATCCGGGCGATTGCCCATCGCGGCGAGAAACAACGGCGTCAGCCCGCGCGCATCGCGCGCATCCGGTGCCGCGCCCTGGGCCAGCAGCAAATGCAGCACGCGGCCGTGGCCGCCGGCCGCGGCGCGGTGCAGCGGCGTGCCGAAGTGCGACTCGGAAGAGACGTCGGGGGGCGGGTCGGGATTGGCGTCGGCGCCGCTTTGCAGCAGCAGCTCGACCAGCGCCGCGTCGCCGCGATCCGCGGCCAGATGCAGTGGCGTCAGACCGTGGCGGTCGCGGGGATCGACCGGCGCGCCGCGGCGCAACAGCAGCTCGCTCAGCGCCAGCGCCTGTGCTGCCGGCATGCGCACTTGCAGATCGTGCAGCAGACTGTCGCCCTGGGCATCGAGGGCTGCCAGCGGCGCGCCGCGCCGCACGAGGGCGCGAAATTCCGCCACGTCGCCGGCGCCGAGGGCGGCGAACAGCGCGCGGCCGAGCTGCACCTGCGAGTGCTGCCCGGCGCCGGCCCAAAGCAGCAGGGCGACGCTCGGCAGCAGCATCAGCAGCAGGCGCAAGCGGCGCCGCGCCGGGGTATCGCGCCACCACTCGCCGTAACTGGGGCCGATGGGTTCGCGCATCGGGCACTCCTCTGGCCGGGTGTAGCCGCGACCATTGTTCGCCCGCGCGGGCGACGGGTCAAACCGGCCGGCGCGACCTGCGCCAGCCGGCCGCGCTGTAGTACAGTCCCCGCCTGCGATGGGTGCCCGCGGAGGAAGCGCTGCAAAACTGCTGCGCTTCCCAAAGCGCCATCACAGCCCCGACCACCCGTGCAAAGACCGCGGAGAACCAGCGAGTGAGCGTACACATCTGGCTGCGCGCCGAGAGCAAGCCCCACGAGGAGCGCAGCGCGCTCACCCCCGCCACCGCCGCCGAGCTGTTGCGCGCCGGCTTCACCGTGAGCGTCGAGCGCAGCGCGCAGAGCGCCATCCCGGCCCAGGACTTCGCCGCCGTCGGCTGCCGGATGGTGCCCGCCGGCAGCTGGCCGCAGGCGCCGCGCGAGGCCTTCATCCTCGGCCTCAAAGAGCTGCCCGAAGATGGCAGCGAGCTGCGCCACCGCCACATCCACTTCGCCCACGCCTTCAAAGAACAGCGCGGCTGGCAGGATGTGCTGCGCCGTTTCGTCCGCGGCGGCGGCCAGCTCTACGATCTGGAATTCCTGCTCGATGCCAACGGCCGCCGGGTCGCCGCCTTCGGCTACTGGGCCGGCTTTACCGGCGCCGCGGTGGCGGTGAAGGCCTGGTGCGGCCAGCGGCTGGGGCGCGACCCGGTGGTGCCGCCGCTGCACGCCTACGCCAGCCGCGACGCACTGCTCGCCGAGCTGCGCGACGAACTGGCCCAGGCCAGCGCCGCCGCCGGTCGCGCACCGAACGCGCTGGTGATCGGCGCGCTGGGCCGCGTCGGCAGCGGCGCCTGCGGACTGGCCGAGGCATTGGCGCTGGCCGTGACCCGCTGGGATATGGCCGAAACCGCCGCAGGCGGCCCCTTCGCCGAGATCCTCGAACACGATCTGTTCATCAACTGCGTGCTGGTCAATGCGCCGCTGCCGCCGTTCCTGAACGACGAACTGCTCGACGACGACGGCCGCGGGGCGCGCCGGCTGAGCGTGATCTCCGACGTCAGCTGCGACCCCTTCGGCGACTACAACCCGCTGCCGCTGTACAGCACCTGCACCAGCTTCCCCGAGCCGAGCCTGCGCCTGCGCGAGGCCTCTCCGGCCGGGCCGGCACTCGATCTGATCGCCATCGACCATCTGCCGTCGATGCTGCCGGTGGAATCCAGCGAGGATTTCAGCGCCCAGCTGCTGCCGCATCTGCTCCAGCTCGGCGATCCCGACAACCCGGTCTGGCGCGGCGCGCTGGACGTCTTCCACGCCAAGAGCCGCGGGCTGTAGGCCGCGCGAGGAGCACCACATGGCAAGCATTCACTGGTTGGGCACCGGCCTCTCCACCGTCCCCGGCATCCGCCGGCTGGCCGCGGGCGACACGCCGCTGGCGCTGTGGAACCGCACCCCGGAAAAGGCCCGCGCAGCCATCGCCGGGCTGGACACACAGGCCAGCGTGCATGCCTTCGACATGCCCGCACTGGCCGCCGCGGTGCAGCCGGGCGATGTGCTGGTGTCGATGCTGCCGGGCGACTGGCATGTGCCGGTGGCCAGGCTGGCACTGGAAAAGGGCGCCAATTTCGTCTCCAGTTCGTACATCTCTCCGGCGATGTCCGAACTGGACGCCGAGGCTCGCGAAAAGGGGCTGGCGCTGGTCAACGAAGTCGGTCTCGATCCGGGCATCGACCACCTGATGGCCCACTCGCTGGTCGCCGCCTACCGCGATTCTGACGCCTGCGACGCCGCCAATCGCCTGCACTTTCGCTCCTACTGCGGCGGCTTTCCGAAGGTGCCCAACGACTTTCGCTACAAGTTCAGCTGGTCGCCGCTGGGCGTGCTCAAGGCGCTGAAATCACCCTCGCGCAGCATTCGCGGCGGCGCGGTGGTCGACGTCGCCCGACCCTGGGAAGCGATCAGCGACTACACCGCGCGCCTGCCCGGCGGCGAGGAGACATTCCAGGCCTACCCCAACCGCGATTCGCTGCCGTTCATCGCCGACTACCAGTTCGACCCGGAGTGGCCGGTGGATGAATTCGTGCGCGGCACGCTGCGGCTGGAGGGCTGGTCGGACGCCTGGCAGCACATCTTCGCCGAGGTGGAAACACTGCAGGGCGAGGCCGGCGAGGCGCGCCTGGCCGAGATGAGCGACGAGCTGTGGCGCACCCAGCGCTACGCCGAGGGCGAGCCGGATCGCGTGGTGCTGTGCGTGGAGCTGGAAGCGCGCCGCGACGGCCAGCCACTGTGGCACCGCAGCCATGCCATCGATGCCTGCGGCGACGCGCGCGGCAGCGCGATGGCGCGACTGGTCTCGTACACCGTGAGCCTGGCGGTGGAATCGGTGCTCGCCGGGCGCATCGGCGCGGGCGTGTCGCCGGCACCGGGGGATGCGCAGCTGGTCGCCGAGTGGTTTGCCACGCTGCGCGAGCTGGGCGAAGAGATCGCGCTGATCGATCATCTGGCCTGAAACCCGGCCTGAAATCCGGCCTGAAATCGCCAGCGCGGCGGATCCGGCGATCGCTTGCGCGTGCCGAAGCCAAACCGATGTCGCTGCCTGAATTCAGGCAGCGAATCAATCCTTACTCTACAGGCTGAACCTGCGCGTCACCGATGCCGCGCGGATCGGCAGCCGCCTCCACCGCGCCACTGCCGCGATCCCAGACCACCGCCTGCATATTGCCGTAGCCCCGCTCGCGCAGTTGCAGCTCGTGGCCCATCCACTGCAGAGCGAGACGCATGTCCTCGTCGAAGGCCTCCGCCTCGTACTGCAGGTGATCCGGCAGGAACTGGTGGTGAAAGCGCGGCAGCGACACCATCTGCTCAGCGCTCGCACCCTCGTGGAAGGCCAGCGCCGCCAGCATCACCATAGTGATGATCCGGCTGCCGCCGGGCGTGCCGACAATCGCCAGCCGATCGCCCATCTCCAGAAAGCTCGGCGACATCGAACTGAGCATGCGCTTGCCCGGCTCGATGGCGTTGGCCTCGCCGCCGACCAGCCCGTAGGCATTGGGCACGCCGGGCTTGGCGGAAAAATCGTCCATTTCGTCGTTGAGCAGCACGCCGGTGCCCGGCGGTACGAAGCCGGCGCCGAAGGGGTAGTTGACCGACAGCGTGGCGGAGACGCGATTGCCCGCCGCATCGAGGATCGAAAAGTGAGTGGTGTCGCTACCCTCCGGCGGTTTGGCGACGCCCGGCAGCAGCTCGCTGGGGGTGGCGCGATCGGCGCGGATGCCGGCGGCCAGCCCGGCGGCGTACAGCGGATGGGTCAGGCGCTCGACCGGCACCGCGACGAAATCGCTGTCGCCCAGATACAGCGCGCGGTCGCGATAGGCGCGACGCATCGCCTCGACGATCAGATGCACGCGCTGCTCGGCGCTGGCCGCTGGCAGCTCGAAGCGGGCGAGAATGTTGAGCATCTGCGCCATCGCGATGCCGCCGGACGACGGCGGCGGCGCGGAGACCAGCCGCATGCCGCGATAGCTGGCGCGGATCGGCTCGCGCTCGATCACCCGGTACTCGGCCAGATCGCGCAGCGTCCAAATGCCGCCGGCGGCGCGCACGCCATCCACCAGCAGCTCGGCCAGCTCGCCGCGATAAAAGCCGTCCGCGCCCTGCGCGGCGATGCGCTCCAGCGTCTGCGCCAGCTCCGGCTGCAAAATGCGATGCCCCGGCGGCGGCGGTTCGCCGTCGAGCAGAAAGATCCGCGCGGCCTCCGGCGAAGCGTTCAGCGCCTGCTTGCGAAAGCCCGCCATGCGGCCGTAGTAGCTCTCCACCTCAAAACCATCGCGGGCCAGCTCGATGGCCGGCGCCAGGCTGCGCGCCAGCGGCAGCGCGCCGTAGTCGCGGGCCAGATGCGCCAGCGCAGCGGGAATGCCGGGGATGCCGGCGGCCAGCGGGCCGTCGATGGAGGCGCGCGGGATGACCTCGCCGCGCTCGTCCAGATACAGGTCGCGGTGGGCGGCCAGCGGGGCGCGCTCGCGGGCATCGAGGAAGGTCTGCCTGCCATCGGCTGCGCGGTGCAGCAGGTAAAAGCCGCCACCGCCGATGCCCGAGCTGTAGGGCTCGACCACCGCCAGCGCGGCGCTCACCGCAACCGCGGCATCGAAGGCGTTGCCGCCGGCGGCGAGCACTTCCAGCCCCGCGGCGGTGGCCGCCGGATGGGCGCTGGCGATGGCGTGCCGGCCCGGCTGCGCGGCTGCCGCGGGTGTCGGCAGCAGCGCCGCAGCGCTCGCGGCGAACAGCAAAAAGGCCCCTGCGAGGAGCCTTTTCGATACCCGCGCCCGGGCCGCCCGGGCGACTTGCGCCACTCGCGCGGCTTGCGCCAGATCGCCGCGGGCACTCACGCCGCGTCCCCCATCAGGCGCTGGTATTTGAGCAGCAGCTGCTCCTGACTCTCCGGGTGCTCGGGGTCGTTGGGGATACAGTCCACCGGGCAGACCAGCCGACACTGGGGCTCGTCGAAGTGGCCGACGCACTCGGTGCATAGCTTGGGGTCGATCTCGTAGATTTCCTCGCCGGCGGAGATGGCCTCGTTGGGGCACTCGGGTTCGCAAACGTCGCAGTTGATGCACTCATCGGTGATGATCAGAGCCATGGCAAAACCTCAGCAAACGAGTCGGGTATTGGCTACGAATCTTAGCGGATGCGCTCCGCCAGCGCATCATTGACCGAGGGGTGGACGAACTCGGAAACGTCGCCGCCGAGACCGGCAATCTCGCGCACCATGCTGGATGACAGAAAGGCGTACTGCTGACTGGCGGCGATGAAGGCGGTCTCCACCTCGGGCGCCATCTGGCGGTTGAGACCGGCCAGCTGGACCTCGTATTCGAAGTCGGAAACCGCGCGCAGACCGCGCACGATGACCTGCGCATTGTGCTCGCGGGCGCACTTGATGAGCAGACCGTGAAAGGGCTCGACGGTGACATTGTCCAGCCCTTTCAGGGCCTCGCGCGCCAGCGCCACGCGCTCGTCCAGACCGAAGAAGGTGGTCTTTGCCGAGGGGTGCCGGGCAACGGCGAGTATCACCCGAGCAAACATGCGGCTGGCGCGCATCGCTACGTCGATGTGGCCGTTGGTCATGGGGTCAAAAGTACCCGGGTATACCGCCGTAATGCAGGTCATCTGCAACGCGCTCCAGTGTAAATGAGTGCAGCTTGCCCGAGCTTATGTTGCAGTGCAACATATTTGTCGGCGGAACAATCTCGCGCACACTCCGCCGCCGCGGTTTTCGCGCTGCAGCAGCCAATCTTCAGGTACCTCGGCGGCGCTATCGCGCGCCTGCTCCAGATAGACCCAGGCCTGCGGTGCGAGCAATTCCGAGCGCTGCAAGGCGCTGAACAGCGGGCTCAGATCGGCGTAGGCGAAGGGCGGGTCGAGGAAGAGCAGATCGAAGCGGCCGGTGCTGCTGGCAAGATAGGCAAACGCATCGTCGGCGACCAGCTGCACGCGCTGCCGTGCGGCGAGTCGCTCAGCGCTCGCGGCCAGCGCCGCGGCCGCGGCCGGATGGGACTCCACCAGCACCACCTCGGCAGCGCCACGCGAGGCGGCCTCGAAACCGAGCGCGCCGCTGCCGGCAAACAGATCGAGGCAGCGCGCGCCGGGCAGTTCGAACTGCAGCCAGTTGAACAGCGTTTCGCGCAGGCGATCACCGCTCGGGCGCAGGCTGTCATCGCCGGCGAAATCCAGCCAGCGACCGCGCCAGGCGCCGCCGATGATGCGCACCCGGCCGCGCTGCTGTGTGGCATCCACTGCGCGGCCGCCGGGCCGACCACCGGGCCGGCCACCGAGTCGCCCGCTGGCGCGGCGCCTATTCCGCGCCGCCACCCACGATCACCGTGATCAGCCGATCCGGGTCGATGCGCCGCTGAAAGGCGTCGCGCACGCTGGCCGCATCCTCGGCGCTGACCCGCGCGTTAAAGGCGTCGAGGTAATCCAGCGGCAGATCGTAGAAGCCGATCAGCGCCAGGTACTCGACCAGCTTGCGGTTGCTGTCGGTGCGCAGCGGCGAGCTGCCGGTGACGTTCAGCAGCGAGGCCTCGATCTCCGCCGCGCTCGGCCCCTCGGCGACGAAGCGGCGCAGCTCTTCGCGCACCAGCTCGGCAGCGCCCTCGGCCTGGTCGCCGCGGGTCTGCAGGCCCATCTGAAAGGGGCCGCGCTCGGCCATCGGCAGAAAGTAGCTGTACACGCTGTAGGCCAGCCCGCGCTTCTCGCGCACCTCGCCCACCAGCCGCGAGGCGAAGCCGCTGCCGCCGAACACGTGGTTGCCGAGATAGAGGCTGAAGTAGTCCGGATCGCCGCGGCTCAGGCCCGGCTGACCGATGAGGATGTGCGCCTGCTGCGAAGGGAAGGGGATGCGCAGCGTCCGGGAGGCGTCCAGCTCGGCCACCGGCGGCAGCGGCGGCGCCGGCTCGCCGCGCGGCAGGCCGGCGGTCACCCGCTCGGCCAGGGCCTCGGCGGCGGCGCGGTCGAGGTCGCCGACGATCGCCACCACGGCGTTGCTGGCCACGTAGTGGCGGGCGGCGAAATCGCGCACCGCGGCGCGGTCGAGAGCGCGCACGTCGGCCTCGTCGGGGCGCCGGGCGTAGGGGTGATCGCCGTACAGTGCGTCGAAAAAGGCGCGCTCGGCGATCTGCCCGGGGTTCTGCTGCTCTTCGCGCAGGGCGATCAGTCCCTGCTGCTTGAGCCGCTCGATCTCGCCCTCGGGAAAGCTCGGCGAGCCGAGAATCGCCGTGGCGATCTCCACCGCCGGCGCCAGCTCGGCGGCGCTGGACAGGCTGCGCAGCTGCAGCCAGGCCATGTCGCGCATGGCGTCGACGCTGAGCTGTGCGCCGACCGCGGCGAGACGCGCGGCGATCTGCTCCACGTCCATCTGCGCGGCGCCGCTGCGCAGGGCGCTCGCGGTCAGCCGGGCGACGCCGGGGCGATCGCCATCGCGAGCGCTGCCGGCGTCGAAGACCACGCGCAGATCGACGATTGGCAGATCCGCCGCCGGCAGGTAATAGACGCGCGCGCCGTTGGCGGTGGTCCAGTGGCGAATCCGCCGCACTTCGCGCTGCTCACCGGCGGCGGCAGCCGCCCCGCTGGCCGTGGCACCCGCCAGCGGCGATGCCGGCTGCATCGCGCAGCCAGCGGTCAGCGACGTGGCCAGCAGGGCGCTCAGCAGCGCGGTTGCGGGGGCGCTGCGCCGAGCGCCGCGACGCTGCCGCAGCACGTCGAAAAATCTTTTTTTGAGCAGATGCTTAACCACGTTGCGCACCCTCCTCTGCGGCGTTCGCCGCGGCCTCTTGCTGCGGCAGCAGATGGCCCACGGTGCGCCGCTCGGCGCGCAGGTATTTGCGTGCCACCGCCTGCACCTGCTCGGCGGTGACGGCGCGCACGCCGGGGATGTATTCGTCGAGCCGCTGGTGGCCGAGGCCGACGGTTTCGAGGATGCCCAGGCGCATGGCGCTGTAGAACATGGAATCGCGCTGGTAGACATCTTCGGCGATGATCCGCGCCTTGACGCGATCCAGCTCGGCGTCGTCCACGCCGTGCTCGATCAGCTCGTCGATCTGCGCCAGCAGGGCACGCTCCAGCTCATCGAGACTGGTGCCGGCGGCGGGCGTGCCGTCGATGATGAACAGGCCCTCGCCGCGGTCGTAGAGGTCGTAGCCGGCGCCGGCCTGGCTGGCCAGCTGAGCGCCGCGCACCAGGCGGCGGCTGAAGCGCGCACTCTCGCCGCCGTCGAGCACCCCGGCGAGCAGATCCAGGGCGTAGGGCTCCCAGGCTTCGATATCGGTTTCGCCGCTACCGGCGTCGGCCAGGCTGCCCATGCTCGGCACTTTGAAGCCGATCAGCAGATAGGGCAGCTCGGCCGGGACGTGCAGACTGAAGCGGCGCTCGCCACGCTGGGGGATCTCGCGGCGCGGCTTGGGCGGCGCCACCTCGCGCGGCGGCAGATCGCCGTAGTGCTGCTCGGCGAGGGCGATGACGGCTTCGGGATCGACATCGCCAACCACCACCAGCGTGGCGTTGTTGGGCGCGTACCAGCGCCGATACCAGGCGCGCAGATCGTCGGCGGTCATGGCGTCGATATCCTCGCGCCAGCCGATCACCGGGATGCGCGACGGACTGGAGACGAAGGCCAATGCGTTGAACTGCTCGTAGAGCTTGGAGCGCGGCTTGTCGTCGGTGCGCATGCGCCGCTCTTCCTTGATGACCTCCATCTCGCGGCTGAACTCCTCATCGAGAATCCGCAGCCCGGTCATGCGCTCGGCCTCCAGCTGCATCATCAGCGGCAGGCGGTCGGCGGCGACGGTCTGGAAGTAAGCGGTGTAGTCGCGGCTGGTGAAGGCGTTATCGCGCCCGCCGTTGCGCGCCACGATCTCCGAGAATTCGCCGGGGGCGAGGTTCTCGGTACCCTTGAACATCATGTGCTCGAGGGCGTGCGAGGCGCCGCTGATGCCGCCGTACTCGTAGCTGGAGCCGACCTTGTACCAGACCTGGTGGACCACCACCGGCGAGCGCCGGTCGACGCCGACCAGCACGCGCATGCCGTTGTCGAGACGGTGCTCGACGACCTCGGTGGTGGCCCGCGCCGGCGCCGCCGACAGCAGCGCCGCGGCCAGCGTGGCCAGCAGCGCCGCAGCGATCCAAACACCGCGGGCGAGCGGCCCTGCGGGATGGGAATGCGCCGCCACAGGCAGCCGGCAGGCCACGGCGCGGCGCGATTTGCGTTCACTGTTTCGCATCATCTTGCTCGGATTCCTTTGCTTTCCTGTGCGGTGGTAGCATACGACGGTTTGCACGGCAGCACCGGATACCGCATGGGCTTGTTCAGTTTCGGCAGAAAGAAGAAAGTTCCCGCCACGCCAGCGGCGGATGCGGCCCCGCCAGCGGAGTCACCGGCGCAGCCGCCGGCGGCTGCGGAATCGGCGCCGGCGCCGGCACCGGCCGGCGCTGACGATAACACCGCCGCCAGCACTCGGGAACGCGAACTCGATCGCAAGCTGGTGAAGACGCGCTCGCGCTTCAAAGAGGGCCTGCTCGACCTGCTGGTGGGCAAGCGAGCCATCGATGACGAGCTGCTCGAAGAGCTGGAGAGCGAGCTGATTATGGCCGACGTCGGCGTGGACACCACCCAGCGGGTGATGGCCGCGCTGCAGGACGGCATCTCACGCTCGCAGGTCGACGACGCCAGAGCCTTGCGCGAGCTGCTGCGCCACACCCTGGTGCGGATGCTCGAAGCCCGCGAGCAGCCGCTGCAGATAGCCGATCGCGACACACCCTTCGTGCTGCTGGTGGTCGGCGTCAACGGCGCCGGCAAGACCACCACCATCGGCAAGCTGGCGCGACGCCTGTCCGACGGCGGCAAATCGGTGATGCTGGCCGCCGGAGATACCTTCCGCGCCGCCGCCGTCGAACAGTTGCAGAGCTGGGGCGAGCGCAACGGCGTGCCCGTGGTGTCGCAGGGTACCGGCGCCGATTCCGCATCGGTGATCTACGACGCCCTGCAGGCGGCCACGGCGCGCGGTGTCGATGTGCTGATCGCCGACACCGCCGGCCGCCTGCACACCCAGTCGAACCTGATGGAGGAGCTGAAAAAGGTCGTCCGCGTCATCAAAAAGCTCGACCCGCAGGCACCCCACGAGGTGCTGATGGTGATCGACGGCGGCACCGGCCAGAACGCCCTCAATCAGGCCTTGCAGTTCGATGCCGCGGTCAACCTCAGCGGCATCGCCGTGACCAAGCTCGACGGCACCGCCAAGGGCGGCATCCTGTTCAGCGTCGCCGACCGCCTCGACGCGCCGATCCGCTTTATCGGCGTCGGCGAAAAGGTCGAGGATCTGCGCAGCTTCGACGCCGCCGAGTTCGTCGCCGCCCTGCTCGCCGACGAATAAACGCGCGCAGATGGCTGACGCGCGGCGCGATTCCGTCGCCCGCGCCCCACTCATCGCGCTGGCCGCCTGCTAGACTCGCCGCCCATGATTCGCTTCGATCACGTCAGCAAGCGCTACGCCGCCGGCGGTGACGCCCTGGCAGATGTCAGCTTCCACCTGCCCGTCGGCGGCATGGGTTTTCTCATCGGCCACTCCGGCGCCGGCAAGAGCACCCTGCTCAAGCTGATCGCGTGCATCGAACGCGCCAGCCGCGGACAGGTGCTGATCGACGGCCAGAACCTCGGCCAGCTCGGCCGCCGCGGCGTGCCCTATCTGCGCCGGCAGATGGGCATAGTGTTTCAGAACCACCAGCTGCTGTTCGATCGCAGCGTCTTTGAAAACGTCGCCCTGCCGCTGGTGATCGCCGGCTACCCGCCGCGCGAAGTCGGCCGCCGGGTGCGCGCGGCGCTGGACAAGGTCGGCCTGCTGAACAAGGAGCGCACCAATCCGGTGACCCTCTCCGGCGGCGAACAGCAACGCGTCGGCATCGCCCGCGCGGTGGTCAACCGCCCGCGCCTGCTGCTCGCCGACGAACCCACCGGCAACCTCGACCCGACGCTGTCGGTGGAGATCATGTCGCTGTTTCGGCAATTCAACCAGGTCGGTGTCAGCGTGCTGATCGCGACCCACGACCTGTCGCTGGTCGAGCGCCTCGGCCATCCGCTGCTGGTGCTGCAGGATGGCCGACTGGTGCACGACGGCTTCGCCAAACGAGCGCACGCGGAGGGCACCGAGCGTGGCCAGGGCTAGCGATCAGCGCCGCGGCGGCCAGCGGCGCAGCGGCCAGCGCGGCGAACTGGACGTCAGCGCCTGGCTGGATCAGCACCGCGCGGCCTGCGCGATGAGCCTGCGCAAGCTGCTCACCAGCCCGCTGGCGACGCTGCTCACCGCAGCGGTGATCGGCATCGCGCTGGCCCTGCCGACGGCCTTCTTCGCCCTGCTGCACAACGCCCAATCGCTGGGCAGTGACTGGGACGGCGCGGCGCGCATCTCGCTGTATCTGGGCGACGCGGTGGCCGAAGCCGAGGGCGCGGCACTCGCCGATCAGCTGGCGGCACGCAGCGATATCGCCAGCACCCGGCACATTGGCCGCGATGCGGCGCTGGCCGAGTTTCGCGAGCTATCCGGCTTTGGCGAGGTGCTCGACAGCCTCGGCGAGAACCCGCTGCCGGGCGTGGTAGTGGTGCACCCGCTGGCCACCGCCGCGCCGGACGCGGTAGCCGCGCTGGCCGAGGAACTCGGCGCGCTGAAAACAGTCGACGATGCCCTGGTCGATTTGCAATGGGTGCAGCGGCTGCACGCCATCATCGGCGTCATCCAGCGCACGGTGGCGATCGTCGCTGCGCTGCTCGGAGTCGCCGTGCTGCTGGTGGTGGGCAATACCATCCGCCTCGATATCCTCGGCCGCCGCGAGGAGATCGTGGTGGTCAAGCTGATCGGCGCTACCGATGGCTTCGTGCGCCGCCCCTTTCTCTACGGCGGCGCCATCTATGGGCTGCTCGGCGGCGCCCTGGCGGTGCTGCTGGTGGGCCTCGCGCTGGGGCTGATCGCCGAGCCGGCACGCGACCTGGCGCAGCTCTACGGCAGCGCCTTCGAGTTCAGCGGGCTAAACCTCGACAGCGCACTGACGCTGATGCTGTGCGGCATGCTGCTCGGTCTCGGCGGCGCCTGGCTGGCGGTGGGGCGGCACCTGCGCGACATCGAGCCGCGCTGAGCCCGCCATCACTGCTACTGGCAGTGCTTCTGGAGAAACGGTAAGTCACCGATCCGAAAAGGAACTAAAAAGGCGCTTAGCACTCCAACACCTTGAGTGCTAAAATCATCCGGCAACGCATGAGCAGGAGCATCCATGTCCAACGCACTGGTCCCGAGCAATTCGCAGCAACTCCCCGTCCCCGGCACGGATATCGGCAGCTATCTGCAGAAGATCGCCGAGATCCCGCTACTCAGCGCGGACGAGGAACAGCGTTTGGCGCGCGAACTGCAGGAGCACAACGACCTCGACGCCGCACGCCGCCTGGTGATGTCGCAGCTGCGCTTTGTCGTACATATCGCGCGTAGCTATCAGGGCTACGGCCTGCCGCTGGCCGATCTGGTGCAGGAGGGCAATATCGGCCTGATGAAGGCGGTAAAGCGTTTCGATCCGGACGTCGGCGTGCGCCTGATCTCCTTTGCCGTGCACTGGATTCGCGCCGAGATCCACGAATACGTGCTGCGCAACTGGCGGATCGTCAAGGTCGCCACCACCAAGGCCCAGCGCAAGCTGTTCTTCAAGCTGCGCGGCAGCAAGCAGCGCCTGGCCTGGTTCAGCGCGGAGGAGGCGCAGGCGGTCGCCGACGACCTCGGCGTGCCCACCGAGCAGGTCTACGAGATGGAATCGCGCCTGGCCGGCCAGGACACCTCCTTCGATCTGCCCACCGGCGCCGACGACGAACAGGTCTACGCCCCGGCCAGCTATCTGGCGCAGCCGCAGGCCGACCCGGCGGATCTGGTCGAGAGCGAGCGCGACACGGCCAGCCGCCACGGTGTGCTGCGCGATGCACTGGGCGATCTCGACCCGCGCAGCCGCGACATTCTGCAGCGTCGCTGGCTGAGCGAGCACAAGCCGACCCTGCACGATCTGGCCGGCGAGTACGGCGTCTCCGCCGAGCGCATCCGGCAGATCGAAAAGGCGGCGATGAAAAAGCTCAAGGGCGTGCTCAGCGCCTGAGCCACGCTCGACACACGGCCACGAAAAAGCCGCCCTTTGGGCGGCTTTTTCGGTTTGCCTGCCTGCTCACACCGCCCCCTTTCGCTAGCCAAACAGCAGCGGCAGGTAGTGGTCGACCAACAGCGCGGCGAACAACGCCATCAGATAGTTGATGGAAAACACGAAGGTCTTGATCGGCTGGCGGCTGCGCTGCGGATCCATCATCAGCACCGCGTGCCACAGGAACCCGCCGCCGGCGAGCAGCGCTACCGCCAGATACAGCGGGCCACTCATGCCGATCAGATAGGGCAGCACGCTGACCACCAGCAACAGCACGGTGTACAGCAACACGTGCAGGCGGGTGAAATTCTCGCCGTGGGTGACCGGCAGCATGGGGATATCGACGCGCGCGTACTCGGCCTTGCGATGGATCGCCAGCGCCCAGAAATGCGGCGGCGTCCAAACGTAGATGATCAGCGCCAGCAGCAGCGACTCGGCGGTCACCGCACCGGTGATCGCCGCCCAGCCGAGCACCGGCGGCATCGCCCCGGCCAATCCGCCGATGACGATGTTCTGCGGCGTGGCGCGCTTAAGGTACATGGTGTAGACCACCGCGTAGCCGATCAGCGAAGCGAAGGTCAGCGCCGCGGTCAGCGGATTCACCAACCACACCAGAATCGCCATCGCCACGGCGCCGAGCAGCAGAGCGAAGGTGAGGCACTCGGTGGTGGACAGGCTGCCCTTGGGCAGCGGGCGGTTGCGGGTGCGCGCCATCTCGGCGTCGGCGCGGCGGTCGACGACGTGGTTGATCGCCGCCGCCGAGGCCGAAGCGAGGCCGATGCCGAGGGTGCCGAAGAGGAATTCCTGCAGCGGCAGCATCCCCGGCGTGGACAAAAACATGCCGACAATGGCGGTGAACACCAGCAGCAACACCACCTTCGGCTTGGTCAGCTCAAGATATTCGCGCCACTGTATGGCACGCGGCACGTCGGCCGTTTCGGTCGCTTTCATGGCTTCTCCCCCAGGCAATCAGCGCATTTTGGCCGGATACAGCAGGTGCAGCAAGCTCAGCAGCGACAGCAGCAGCAGCGCCGCGCCGCCATTGTGCGCAGTGGCCACGCCCAGCGGCAGGCTCAGCAGCACATTGCCCAGGCCCAGCGCCAGCTGCAGCAGCAGCAGGCCGCCGATCAGCGCCGCCACCGGTCGCGCGACACCGCCACTGCGCCAGGCGAGCAGCGCCAGCAGGCCGACCAGCAGCGCCGCAGCGATGGCGCCGAGGCGGTGGGCGACGTGGATCGCCACCCGCGACTCGTTGGCCAACACGCCACCTTCGTAATCGATGCCGAGCCCGCGCCACGGGGTGAAGCCGTCGGCGAAATCCATCGGCGGCCACCACTGCCCCTGGCAGGTGGGCAGATCCGGGCAGGACAGCGCGGCGTAGTTGGTACTGGTCCAGCCACCGAGCAGGATCTGCACCAGCAACACCCCCAGCGCCAGCAGCGCCGGACCGCGCAGGTGCCGCGTTGCGACCTGACCGTCGCCCCAGCCGGAGTGGCGCAGCACCAGCCACCAGAGCAGCGCCAGCGTACTCAGGCCACCAGCGAGGTGGGCGAGGACGATGATCGGCTTGACCAGCAGGGTCACCGTCCACATGCCCAGCAGCCCCTGGAATACGACCAGCGCAAACAGCGCATAGGGCAGCTTGCCGACGCCCTCCCCGCGGCGTCGCGCGCGCCAGGCGAGCACCGCGATGGCGGCGATCAGCAGGCCGAGAATCGAAGCCGCGTAGCGGTGGATCATCTCCTTCCAGGCCTTGTCCGCCTCCACCGGGCGCTGCGGGTAGGCGGCGTTGGCGGCGGCGACCTCGTGCGCCTCGTCCGGCACGCCGAGGTGGCCGTAGCAGCCCGGCCAGTCGGGGCAGCCCAGGCCGGCGTCGGACAGCCGCACCCAGGCGCCCAGCACCACCACCACCAGCGCCAGCGCACTGGCCGCCAGGGCGAGGCGGAAGATTATCGGATGGCGGATCATCAGCCGATTCTCGACACTTTCAGCAGGTGCTTCAGATCCTTGAGCATCTTGCGCGGGTCCAGCGCCGGATCGAAGCGCAGCATCAGGTTGCCCAGCGGATCGACCAGATAGATCGCCTGCGGCAGCGGCCCGAGCTGCGCTTCCGCGGCGTCGAACTGATCGCGCAATTCGCCCATCTGCCCGTCTGTGGCGATCAGCAATCCGGGGTGCTCGGCGACCAGCTCATCGCCCAGCGGAGCGCCGATATAGAGGCGCTGCACGCGGTGCATCCGCTTGTGCAGCGACAGCCGCACCTGGCGCATGTGGTAGAGGTTCTGGACGCACTGCTCGGCGCATTCCCCGGCGGAGAAGTACACCATCGTCCAGTGCCCGCGCAGGTCGTCGAGCGCAAACGCACTGCCATCGGCGAGGCGCAGGCTGAAGTCCGTCAGCGGATGCGCGGGTTCGATCAACTGGCCGTTGTTGCGCGTATCCACCTCGCCCTGCGGATCGGTCAGTGCGAACCAGATGCTGGCCAGCAGCAATGGCCCGGCGAAGGCACCGATCAGCGCCAATAGTTTCAGCCGTCCGATGGTCGCAGATTGCTCTCGCGCCGCCTCAGTCACTCTCGCGCTCCCCGCGACGCAGGCGTCGCGTATTCAATGTGAAATACAGGATCAGCACCACGCCGGCCATGGAGAACCACTGGGTGGCGTAGCTGTAGTGTTTCTGCGGCCCCTCGGGCAATGGCCGCCAGTTGTGCACCAGTGTCGCCGGGTGCTCAGCGTGCAGGTAGAGCACCCCGGGGATCAGCTCCGCGCGCAGCAGTGCGGCCAGCGCGGTGAAGTCGTAATACTGCACGATGCGCGGCCAGCCGCCGCGGTCACCGGCCAGCGCGTCGCCGAGCGCAAAGGCTCGCGAGGGACGCACGAAAATACCTTCGACGGCGACGTCGCCAGCGGCCACTTGAGCGCTCAAGCCGACATCGGGCAGCTGCTCGCGACTCGCGCCGAGCGCCACCCAGCCGCGGTTGATCAGCAGCGTGCGGCCATCGGCGAGATGCAGCGGGGTGAGCACCTCAAAGCCGGCGCGGTGGCGATAGACGCGATTGTCGAGCAGCAACTGGCGCTCGCCGTCGAGCTGGCCGCGCAGGCTCAGGTCGCGGTACTGCAAGGGCTCGCTATCAGGCTCAGCGCCGCCGGCCACGCCATCGAGTGCGGCGATGCCGAGCGCCGGCGCCTGGCGTGCGGCGGCAAAATCGGCCAGCAACGCCTGTTTCTCAGCGGCCCGATCCAGCTGCCAGCGACCCAGTGCCAGCAGCGCCGGCAGCACCGCGAACAGCGCCAGGCTGGCCCACAGCCCGGGGCGGAATTCCAGTCCCCAGCAGCGCAATCTCATCGCCTGCGGCGGTCGCAGCCGGCTCGCCGGCGCGCACCTCGCGCAGCGCGGGATGCAGCACCGGCTTCCGCTATAATGCCGGCCCCCTCCGCCAACCGAGTCCCGCGCATGCTATTGGTCAAGCTGCTGATCGTGATCCTGCTGCTGTTCATCGTGGTCAGCCTGTTCTCGGCGCTGTATTTCATGTTCACCGACAAGGGCAAAACCAAGCGCACGGTGCGCGCGCTGACGGTGCGCATCTCGCTGTCGGTGTTCGCTTTCATTCTGATCATGGTGGCCATCGCCACCGGGCTGATCGAGCCGAATCCCCGCCCCTTCTGAGCGACAGCCCTGCCGCAAAGCCCGCCATGCAGAGATGGAAAAGGCGCTTCCCCGCAGGGAAACGCCTTTTCACCGTAGCGCACGCGCGCCCCGGGCTAGCGCGTCACAGCAGGTAGACGAAGATGAACAAGCCCAGCCAGACCACATCGACGAAG
Organism: uncultured Chromatiales bacterium; assembly: GCA_965602395.1. Classification (GTDB taxonomy): domain Bacteria; phylum Pseudomonadota; class Gammaproteobacteria; order CBFCYW01; family CBFCYW01; genus CBFCYW01. The sequence goes on along the minus strand of CBFCYW010000003.1, from coordinate 23,091 downwards.
TGCCAGTACCAGGCGGCAGCCTCGAACGCGAAGTGGTTGTCGGCGCTGAAGTGACCCTTCATGCCGCGCAGCATCACCACCAGCAGCATCACCGCGCCCATGGTCACGTGGAAGCCGTGGAAGCCGGTGAGCAAGAAGAAGGTGGAGCCGTAGATGCCGGTCTCCAGAGTGAGGTTCATGTCGCCGTAGGCGTGAGCGTATTCCAGCGCCTGCAGACCGACGAACAAAAAGCCCAGCGCCACGGTGGCCAGCAACCACATCACCATGCCCTGGCGGCGATTTTCCTTGATCGCGTGGTGGGCGAAGGTGCAGGTCACGCCGGAGATCAGCAGGATCAGCGTGTTCAGCGCCGGCAGCCCCCAGGCGCCCATGACCTGATAGTCGCCGCCGATGCCGGCCGGGCCGTTGGTCGGCCAGGTGCTTTCGAAATCCGGCCACAGGAAGGCGTTGGTCGAGGCGGCACTGCCGGCGCCATCGCCGCCGAGCCAGCTGACCGCCAGCACGCGGGCGTAGAACAGGGCGCCGAAGAAGGCGGCGAAGAACATCACCTCGGAGAAGATGAACCAGCCCATGCCCATGCGGAAGGAGATGTCCACCTTGCCGTTGTAGATACCGCCCTCGCTCTCGCGGATCACCTCGCCGAACCAGCGGAACATCATGTAGACGACGATTGCCGTGCCTACCAGCATGGTGGTCGAACCCGCGCTGTTCTGGTTCAGCAACATGGCAAAACCGGAAAAGAACACGAACAAACCGATCGAGCCGATGATCGGCCAGCGCGCCTCATGGGGCACGTAGTAGCCAGCTGTAGCCATTAGTCCTTACCTCTCGAAAGCCAGTCTTTTGATCATTGTTGGCAGGCTGTTGAATATCTGCACGGGCTGGCGGATGTTCTCGACCTGTCAGCCGTTGTCCGAATCCGCGGCGGCGGGCGGCGCGCCGGCTGCCGAATTTCGGGGTTGTTGTTCATCGGGCTGCTCGCCGGTGTCGAAGAAGGTGTACGACAGGGTCACCGTCTCCACGCTGCGCGGCAGCCCGGGATCGATCACGAAGGTCAGCGGCATGTCTTTGTCGCCACCAACCGCGAACACCTGGCGAGTGAAGCAGAAGCACTCGGTCTTGTTGAAGTACTTCGAGGCCACGGTCGGCGCCACGCTGGGCACCGCCTGACCGACCGCCGGGTTGCCGCTCAGATTTCTGGCGTAGTAGCTGGTGGTGTACAGCTTGCCCGGGCGCACCGTCATGCGCGCCTGCACGGGGCGGAACTCCCATTGCCCGCCGGCGTTGATCACCGAGACGAACTCGACCACCACCTCGCGCTGCTCATCCACCTGCAACTGCCGGGAGTCGCTCTCGCTGATCACGCCGGTCTTGCCATTGAGGCCGGTGATATCGCAAAGCACGTCGTAGATCGGCACCATCAGGTAGCCGAAGCCAAACATGCCGACGACGATCAGCAGGTGCTTGAACAGCGTGCGGCGATTGGCACCACTGGTGGGTTCTCCACTCATCCGCCGCTGCTCGCCACGGTCCACATGCCAAGCAGGTAAAAGCCCAGCGCCACCAGCCCGAGGATGATCGGCAAGCGGTACTTGGATTTCAGCGCCACGTTCATCTGCCCTCCGAAATCGCCTGTGGCGGCACTGTCGCCGCCACGGGCCGTAGGTGTCTGCCTATTTCACATCAGGCGGAGTGGAGAAGGTGTGGTAGGGCGCCGGCGAGGCCACCGTCCACTCCAGACCATCCGCGCCTTCCCAGACCTCGTCGGTGGCCTTTTCTCCACCCTTGATGCACTTGATCAGCACCCAGACGAAGATCAGCTGGGCGAAGCCGAAGCCAAAGGCACCGATGGTGGCCACCGCGTTCCAGTCGGCGAACTGCAGGTTGTAGTCCGGGATGCGTCGCGGCATGCCCGCCAGACCGACGAAGTGCATCGGGAAGAACAGCAGATTGACGAACACGGTCGAGGTCCAGAAGTGGATCTTGCCGAGTTTTTCGTCGTACATGTATCCGGTCCACTTGGGCAGCCAGTAGTAGGCCGCGGCCATGATCGAGAACACCGCTCCCGGCACCAGCACGTAGTGGAAGTGGGCCACCACGAAGTAGGTGTCGTGGTACTGGAAGTCGATCGGCGCCATGGCCAGCATCAGCCCGGAGAGGCCGCCGATGGTGAACATCACCACGAAGCCCACGGCGAACAGCATCGGCGTCTCGAAGGTCAGCGAGCCGCGCCACATGGTGGCCACCCAGTTGAACACCTTCACCCCGGTGGGCACCGCGATCAGCATGGTGCTGAACATGAAGAACAGCTCGCCCGCCAGCGGCATGCCGGTGGTGAACATGTGGTGCGCCCAGACGATGAACGACAGGAAGGCGATCGACGCCGTGGCGTAGACCATCGATGCGTAGCCGAACAGCGGCTTGCGCGAGAAGGTCGGGATGATCGCCGAGACGATGCCGAAGGCCGGCAGGATCAGGATGTAGACCTCGGGATGGCCGAAGAACCAGAAGATGTGCTGGTACATCACCGGATCGCCGCCACCGGCCGCGCTGAAGAAGCTGGTGCCGAAGAATTTGTCGGTCAGCAGCATGGTCACCGCGCCGGCGAACACCGGGATGGTGGCGATCAGCAGGTAGGCGGTAATCAGCCAGGTCCACACGAACAGCGGCATTTTCAGCAGGGTCATACCCGGCGCGCGCATGTTGAAAATGGTCGCGACGATGTTGATCGAACCCATCACCGAGCTGATGCCCATGAAGTGGATGGCGAAGATCACGAAGGCAAAACTGGTGCCGCCCTGCAACACCAGCGGCGGGTACAGCGTCCAGCCGGCCGCCGGCCCGCCACCTTCCATAAACAGCGTGCTGGCGAGCATGGCAAAGGCGAAGGGCAGGATCCAGAAGGACCAGTTATTCATCCGCGGCAGCGCCATGTCCGGCGCGCCGATCATCATCGGGATCATCCAGTTGGCCAGCCCCACGGTCGCCGGCATCACCACGCCGAAGACCATGATCAGCGCGTGCATGGTGGTCATCTGGTTGAAGAAGCTGGGATCGGTGATCTGCATCCCCGGCTGGAACAGCTCGGCGCGGATGATCAGCGCCATCGCCCCGCCGATGAAGAACATGATCAGGCTGAGCCAGAGATACAGCGTACCTATGTCTTTGTGGTTGGTGGTGAAAACCCAACGCCGCCAGCCCTTGGCCGGCTCGTCGTGGTGCTCGTCATGATGCTCTGCCGTGGTCGCAGTCATGTCAGTTGCTCCCCTGTTCTAAAGCGTTAGCGCAGTGCCGCGACATCGGCGGGCTGCAGGGCACCATCGGCGTTGTTGCCGAAGGCATTGCGCTGGTAATTGATCACCGCGGCGATATCCAGATCGCTCAACTGCGCGCCAAAGCCCGCCATAGCGGTGCCGGCGACGCCGTTGTAGATGACATCCAGATGGCCGTCGAGCGCGCCGGTGGCGACTGCGCTGCCGGCGATCGCCGGGAACACGCCCGGGATACCCTGGCCCTGGGCCTGGTGACAGCTGGCGCAGTTGGTCTTGTAAACGCTCTCGCCGCGGGCGATCAGCTCTTCGCTGCTCCACTCGCGTTCGGCGGCACTGGCCTCGACCTGCGCCTCGCCGCGCTGCTCGGCCAGCCAGGCGGCGTACTCGTCCTGCGGCACCGCGCGCACCACCACCGGCATGAAGCCGTGGTCGCGACCACACAGTTCGGCGCACTTGCCGCGGTAGACGCCGGGCTCATCGATAAGCGTCCAGCTCTCATTGATGAAGCCGGGGATGGCGTCCTTCTTGACCGCCAGATCCGGCACCCACCAGGCGTGGATCACGTCCGCGGCGGTGAACAGGAAGCGCACCTTCTGTCCGACCGGCACCACCAGCTCGCGATCAACGTCCTTCAGGTAGTGCTCGTACTGGCTGACATCGATGCCGGAGCCGACCTTGCGCGCGGCGTTATGCTCGGCATTGAGCACACTGAAAAAGCCGACATCCTCGCCCACATAGTCGTAGTGCCACTTCCACTGATAACCGGTCACCTTGATGGTCACATCGGCATTGGAGGTGTCCTCCATGGCGATCAGCGTCTTCGCCGCCGGAATCGCCATGGCGACCAGAATGATGAAGGGGATCACCGTCCAGACGATCTCCACAGCGGTGCTCTCGTGGAAGGTCGCCGCCACCGCGCCCTGGGACTTGCGGTGTTTCAGGATCGAATAGAACAGCGCACCGAAGACCACGACGCCGATGGCACAGACGATCCAGAAGACCATCATGTGCAGGTCGTAGACCTCGCGGCTTATGGCCGTAACCCCCTGCGGCATGTTCAGCGTTGAGGGCTCGTCGGCAAGTGCCAGACCGGTTCCCAGCGTCGCCCAGACGCCGCTCAGCGCCGCCACGAACCAGCGGAATGTTGAGTTCATACCCTCTGCTCCACAATTTTATGTTGTCGTAACTCGAAAAAATCGAATGCAAAAGCATCGCCCGGCGGCAGCCTCGCTGCACTCGCACGGGATGCTGGACCGGGGTTCTAGCGCCCCCTGATCCAGAAAGTCCGGCCCGCTTACGCGGTGCCCAGCAGCCGGCTCAGCTCTCCGGCCAGCTGTCGTTTTTCATGCCGCCCCAGGCACTCGCCGACCGGGTAGCGGCGCGCGTGCGCGCGCAGCGCCAGGCGGCCGACGTCGAATGGATTATCGCTGCAGACATACTCCACGCGAATCCACGGGCGGGGGATCGTATCCACCGTGTCGGGGCGGCGGAAGCCGCTGGCAAGGCGCACCTCATGCGCAGCCACCGTGATCACCTGCTGGCGCCGCAAACGCCGCAGCGTCAAGTGCAGGCAGACCGCCACCGCGAGCACTTCCAGCCCCGCGAAAGGCAACACCAGCCACAGACCCAGGGCAGCAAAGGCAGCGGCGATCCCCAAAACCACCACCGCCAGACAGGCGAGCAGCAGCAGGTTGGCGCGCCAACTCATCGACTGGTTGGCTTGCACGATAACGTGCGTGCAGGCGGCAAGATCGTCGACACGGGTCACGATCATCGCCCGAAAGCTCCCCATTGGAACAGCGGCGCATGCTACCGCACCCCCCCGCCTTGCTCAATAGTAAAGGCGGGGGGTTCAATCTTTGCCAAGGCCATCAACAAAGCCTGCCCCCAAGCCGTGGCCGGGCAGTTTCGGCCACTGCCGCAGCGGCTGCGCGCCACCTGCGCCGGTGGCCGCGGGCAGCTCGCCCGGAGCGCGCCAGGCGTGCACGAAGAGCACTTCCAGAGGCAATTGCAGCGGCTGCGGCGACGCCCGTCGCGCCGCCCCACCGCAGCGCACGTCGAGCCAGGCATCCCGCGCAGCGAGCGCCGCCAGGCCCAGCGCGAGCAGATCCTCAGCCAGGGTTTCGCGCCGCGCGTAGCTGACGCGCAGCCTCTCCACGTCGCCGACCGCATCGCCAAAGCCCCCGGCGGCGAGCAGATCGGTCAGCTCGCGCAGATCCGGCAGCGGCCAGGCCAGCCGCATCAGCCGCGCATCCGCCGCACCCAGCGCATCCAGTGCAGTCAGGCAGCCGGGCCCCAGAGTGGAGAGAAACAGGGCGCCGCCGGGGCGCAGCACGCGGCGCATCTCGGCCAGCGCGAGCGGCAGGTCGGCGCACCACGGCAGCATCAGGTTGCTGAACAGCAGATCGACGCTGGCGTCCGCCAGCGGCAGGCACTGCGCATCTGCGGCGGCGCGCAGTGGCCGGCGCCACCAGCGCCAGTCGGCGGGCGCGCCGGCGAGCATCGCTTCGCTGGCGTCCAGCGCCAGCAGCGCGGCGCGCGGAAAACGCCGCGACAGCGCGTCCAGCGCGCGCCCGGAGCCGGCGCCCAGATCGAGCACCACGCGCGGCGCCAGTCGCGCACAATCGACCCGCGCCAGCAGCCGCGCGGCGATCTCGTCGGTGAGTGCGGCACCGGCCGCGTAGCGCTGCGGATCGGCGAACCAGCGGCGCGCGCGCCACAGGCTGCGCGCCTGCCGAGCCCGCGCCGCGGCACCGCGCAGCGGCGGCCGATCCGCTACAATGCGGCCCCTCTCCACCGGATGCTGGCCCGACATGCTCGCCGACTCCCCCACGTTGCTGAACGCCCTGCTGGCCCTCTGCGGCTACCTGCTGGGCTCGCTCTCCGCGGCCATCATAACCTGCCGCCTGATGGGCCTGCCCGACCCGCGCAGCGGCGGTTCCGGCAACCCGGGAACCACCAATGTGCTGCGCCTGGGCGGCAGAAAGGCCGCCGCGGTGACGCTCGCCGGGGATATGCTCAAGGGGCTGCTGGCAGTGCTGCTGGCGCGCACGCTGGGCGCCGATGACACGGGTCTGGCGCTGGCCGGCATCGGCGCCTTTCTCGGCCACCTCTACCCGGTTTTCTTTCGCTTCGAGGGTGGCAAGGGTGTGGCCACCGCGCTCGGCGCGCTGCTCGGCTTCAGCTGGATCGTCGGCCTGCTGGCGCTGGCCACCTGGCTGGCGGTGAGCCTGGCATTCCGCTACTCGTCACTGGCGGCGCTGACCACCTTCGCCGCGGCGCCGGCCTATCTGTGGCTGGTCACCGGCTCGGCGGCACTGAGCCTGGGCACGGCGGCGATGAGTCTGCTGCTGTTCTGGCGCCATCGCGACAACATCCGCCGCCTGCTGGCCGGCACCGAGAGCAGAATCGGCCAAAAGCGCTGAGCCAGGGCCGCCGGGCCAAAGCCGCCGAACAGCCCCCGCCGAGCCAGCCGCACCGCGCCACTCAGATCGGCGCCAGCTCCGCCAGCGGCCAGCGCGGGCGGATCTCCAGCGCCAGCCCGGAGCGCTGCCCGGCGCACAGCCGCAGACAGCCGGCCAGCGCGATCATCGCGCCGTTGTCGGTGCAGAATTCGAGCCGCGGGTAGTGCACCTCGGCCTCCAGCCCGGCGGCCAGCCGCTCGCGCAGCAGGCGGTTCGCCCCCACCCCGCCGGCGATCACCAGCCGCCGCAAGCCGGTTTCGCGCAGCGCGCGGCGCGATTTGATCAGCAGCGCATCCACCACCGCGGCCTGAAAAGATGCGGCGATATCCGCTGCGGCGGCGTCGCCGCCATCGCGGTGCGCGCTGCGCGCGGCGGTCTTCAAGCCGCTGAAGCTCATATTCAGTCCGGGGCGATCGGTCATCGGCCGGGCGAAGGGGTAGCGCCGCGGGTCGCCGCTTTCAGCCAGTGCGGCCAGCGCCGGGCCACCCGGATAGCCGAGGCCGAGCAGCTTGGCGGTCTTGTCGAAGGCTTCGCCGGCGGCGTCGTCGAGGCTTTCGCCGAGCAGCCGGTAGCGGCCGACGCCGCGCACCTCGATGAGCTGGCTGTGGCCGCCGGAAACCAGCAGGCAGACGAAGGGAAAGTCCGGCGCCGGCGAATCCAGCATCGGCGCCAGCAGATGGCCTTCGAGGTGGTGCACGCCGAGCGCCGGCAGGCCCAGCGCCAGCGCCAGCGCCCGCCCGGCGCTGGCGCCGACCATCAGCGCCCCGGCCAGCCCCGGCCCGGCGGTGTAGGCGACGCCGCCCAGATCGCCCAGCGTGCAGCCGGCCTCGGCCAGCGCGCCGCGCAGCAGCGGCAGCAGCTTGCGCACGTGATCGCGCGAGGCCAGCTCGGGAACCACGCCGCCGTATTCGGCGTGCAGCGCCACCTGGCTGTACAGGCGGTGCGCCAGCAGGCCGCGCTCGGCGCAGTAGAGGGCGACGCCGGTTTCGTCGCAGGAAGTCTCGATGCCCAGTACCAGCATGCGCGGCCTCGCTCGGGGGTGTGAATCGGCGGGTCGACACGGATTTGCCGACGAATTTTGCATATCGGGAATAGGTGATTATAATCCGCCGGTTTCTCCGCCTCACCCTCGTTCGCCGCGCGGCGGCGCGGGACGGCGACCAGCCAAAGCAACGACTTAAGTCTCAGGTGATTTTAATGCCCAATGTGCGCGTGAAAGAGAACGAACCCTTCGAGGCCGCCCTGCGCCGCTTCAAGCGCTCCTGCGAAAAAGCCAGCATCCTCACGGAAACCCGCCGCCGCGAGTACTACGAGAAGCCCACCACGCGCCGCAAGCGCAAGCTGGCCGCAGCCGTCAAGCGCCATCAGAAGAAGCTGTCGAAAGAGCAGGCGCGTCGGGTTCGACTCTACTGAGTTCACGAGCACAGCGAGACAGGCCGCGATGAGCGAACTCAAGGCGCGCATCAAATCGGACACGGTGCAGGCGATGAAGGCCGGCGACAAGCCGCGCCTGGGCACGCTGCGGCTGATCGGCGCGGCGATCAAGCAGCGCGAGGTGGACGAGCGCGTCGAGCTGGATGACGCGGCGACCATCGTCGTCCTCGACAAGATGGCCAAGCAGCGCCGCGACTCCATCGCCCAGTACCGCGAGCACGGCCGCGACGACCTCGCCGACGCCGAGGTGCGCGAGCTGGAAATCATCCGCGGCTATCTGCCCCGGGCGCTGGACGACGCCGAGATCGACGCGCTGATCGGCGCCGCCATCGAAGCCACCGGCGCCGCCGGCATGCGCGACATGGGCAAGGTCATGGGGCGGCTCAAGCCCCAGCTGCAGGGTCGCGCCGACATGGCCGCCGTCAGCGCCCGCATCAGGGCACGCCTCGCCGACTAGCCGCGGCCGGCGCCGCCCACCGGCCCCCTTCCCGCCAGCCGCCCGACGCGGCATCGTGCACGCCCTCCCCTTCGCAAAGAGACAGCCATGGGTAACGTACTGCAGTTCATCGAAGTACCTCGCCACGACCCGGCGAAAAAGCCGGCCGACGAGCGGGTGCTGGAATTCCGCGAAATCTACGCCCAGTTCGACCCGCAGAGCGCCGCCCAGCAGGCCGACCGCTGCCTGGCCTGCGGCAATCCCTACTGCGAGTGGAAGTGCCCGGTGCACAACTACATCCCCAACTGGCTGAAGCTGATCGCCGAAGGCAATCTGCTCGAAGCCGCGGAGATGTCGCACAAGACCAACTCGCTGCCGGAGATGTGCGGCCGCGTCTGCCCGCAGGATCGCCTCTGCGAGGGCGCCTGCACCCTCAACGACGGCTTCGGCGCGGTGACCATCGGCTCGGTGGAAAAATACATCACCGATGAAGCGCTCAAGCAGGGCTGGCGCCCGGACATGTCCGCGGTGGTGCCCACCGGCAAGCGCGTCGCCATCGTCGGCGCCGGCCCGGCCGGGCTGGGCTGCGCCGACATTCTCGCGCGCAACGGCGTGACCCCGGTGGTGTTCGATCGCCACGCCGAGATCGGCGGCCTGCTGACCTTCGGCATCCCGCCGTTCAAGCTGGAAAAGGAGATCGTGCAGACGCGCCGCGAGATCCTCGAGGGCATGGGCGTGGAATTCGTGCTCAACACCGAGATCGGCCGCGACCGCCCCTTCCAGCAACTGCTCGACGACTACGACGCGGTGTTTCTCGGCATGGGCACCTACACCTCGATGAAGGGCGGCTTCCCGGGCGAGAACCTGCCCGGCGTACACGAGGCGCTGCCCTACCTGATCTCCAACACCCGCCACCTGCACGGCTGGCAGAACGATGAGAACGATTTCGTCGACATGCGCGACAAGCGCGTGGTGGTGCTCGGCGGCGGCGACACGGCGATGGACTGCAATCGCACCGCAATCCGTCAGGGTGCGACGCGCGTCACTTGCGCCTATCGCCGCGACGAGGCCAATATGCCGGGCTCCGCTCGCGAGGTGCAAAACGCCCGCGAAGAGGGTGTCAAGTTCCTCTGGAACCGCCAGCCCATCGAGATCGTCGGCAGTGGCCGCGTCGAGGGCGTGCGGGTGATCACCACCCGCCTCGGCGAGGCCGATGAGCGCGGCCGGCGCATGCCGGAGCCAGTGCCCGGCAGCGAGCAGGTGATCCCCGCCGACGCGGTGCTGATCGCCTTCGGCTTCCGCCCCAGCCCGGCGCCCTGGTTCGCCGACTTCGGCATCCAGCTGGACGAACGCCAGCGGGTCATCGCCAGCGGCGGCAGCCACGGCTTCCAGACCGCCAACGCGAAGGTCTTCGCCGGCGGCGACATGGTGCGCGGCTCGGATCTGGTGGTGACCGCCATCTTCGAAGGCCGCAACGCCGCCGAGAGCATCCTCGATTACCTCGAAGTCTGACGCGCCGCGCGCCGCCGAACAGCGGGTGCAGCGGCAGGAGAACCGCATGTCCGAATTGCAAAACGATCGCTTCCTGCGCGCCCTGCAGCGCCAGCCGGTGGACCGCACGCCGCTGTGGATCATGCGCCAGGCCGGTCGCTACCTGCCCGAGTACCGCGCCACCCGCGCCCGCGCCGGCGATTTCATGAGCCTGTGCCGCAACGCCGAGCTGGCCTGCGAAGTCACCCTGCAGCCGCTGGAACGCTTCGAGCTGGATGCGGCGATCCTGTTCTCCGACATCCTCACCATCCCCGACGCCATGGGCCTGGGCCTGCAATTCACCGCCGGCGAAGGGCCGCAGTTCGCGCGCCCGGTGCGCAGCGCCGCCGATGTCGCCGCGCTGCCGCAGCCGGACCCGGAGGGCGAGCTGCAATACGTGATGAACGCGGTGCGCACGATCCGCAAGGCGCTCGCCGGGCGGGTGCCACTGATCGGCTTCGCCGGCAGCCCGTGGACCCTGGCCACCTACATGGTCGAGGGCAGTGGCAGCAAGGAGTACGCCCACGTCAAGGGCATGCTCTACGGCGAACCCGCCACCCTGCACGCGCTGCTCGGCAAGCTCGCCGACGCGGTCACCGACTACCTCAACGCACAGATCGCCGCCGGCGCCCAGGCGGTGATGGTGTTCGATACCTGGGGCGGCGTGCTCACCCCGGCGGCCTATCGCGAGTTCTCACTGGCCTACATGCAGCGCATCGTCGACCGCCTGACCCGCGAGGCCGACGGCCGCCGCGTGCCGGTGATTCTGTTCACCAAAAACGGCGGCCAGTGGCTGGACGCCATGGCCGAGACCGGCTGCGACGGGCTCGGCGTCGACTGGACCACCGACCTGGCCCGCGCCCGCCAGCTCACCGGCGATCGCGTCACCCTGCAGGGCAACCTCGACCCCAGCACGCTGTACGCCAGCCCCGAGGCGATCCGCGAAGAGGTCGGCAAAGTGCTGGCCAGCTACGGCCACGGCCACGGCCACGTCTTTAACCTCGGCCACGGCGTGCACCAGCACATCGATCCGGAACACGTCGCGGCGATGGTCGCGGCAGTCCACGAACTCAGCCCCGCCTACCACCAGGGCTGAGCCAGCAGCAGCGGCGCGGCGATCGTTCGTTGATCGCCGCAGGCCGCCGCGGCGCGCTACAGCAGCGCCGCCAGCCGCTCGCGATTCAGCCGCCGCAGCGGCCTGCCATCCAGCTCCGCCAGCGGCGCGGCCGCGGCGGCGCGATCATCGAACACCAGCAGGCGCACCCGCCAGCATCCAGCCAGAAAACTCAGCTTCGGGATATCGCGCTCGATGCCGCCGGCGAAGCGCAGACGCACATCGTCGGGCTCGGCGGGGATGCGCCGCTCGGCGAGAAACAGCAGCACCTGCTCCGGGGCGTCGGCGGACAGATGCAGGGTGAAGCCCGGCTCGCCGCGGCGCAGACCATCCACCACCCCACCCACGGCGCGCGGCGAAAAATCCGCCAGCAGATCCATCGCGCGCAGCGCTTCGCGGCGGCACTCGGCGAGCTGTGCAACCGCCTGCGGACCGCTCTGCCGGCGGCGCAATGCCTCGGCGACCAGACGGTTGTCGAGCCGCGCGGCCTCGGCGCTGCTGCGCTTCAGCCGCCGCGCGGCGCTGCGCTTGGCGACCTCGTAACCGCACAGGCCGTGCTCGTCGAGCAGTTGCGCGGCCAACTCGGCCAATTCGGCCGAGGCCGGCGCGGCGTCGCCAGCACCGCGACCGTGGCCCAGCCCAACCGCGGGCGCACAGCCGTGCTCGGCCGCTCTCTCCCGGGCACCCCGCGCGGTGCGGCGCTTGCGCCTGCCGCTCACGGCGCGCTCAGAACAGCTGCTCGGGCTCGCCGCCGCCGCTCCGGGCAGCGCCACCGCTGACCCGAGAGTCCGCCTCCGGCGCGCGCTCCGGCACGCCGGTATCGACGCGCAGCACCAGCTGCGGGGCGTTTTCGGCACGGAACATTTCAAACACCGCGCCGCGCATGCCGGCCGAGGCCAGCTCGCCGGTCTCCGGATCGATGCGCACGGTGGTGATGCCCTCGGGCGGTGGCAAATCGTCCTCGGGCACGCCGTCGAGGGCGACGCGCATGTAGTCGATCCACGCCGGCAGCGCGGTGCGCCCGCCGGCTTCGCGACGGCCGAGCGTGCGCTGCTGGTCGAAGCCGATCCAGGCGGTGGCCACGACCTGGCTGTTGAAGCCGGAGAACCAGGTGTCGTACTGATCGTTGGTGGTGCCGGTCTTGCCGGCGATATCACCGCGCCCCAGCGCGCGCGCGCGGCGCGCGGTGCCGCGGCGGATCACGTCGCCCATGATCGAGCGCATGATGTAGGCGTTGCGCGCCTCGACGACGCGCTCGGCCCAGGGCGGTGGGCCGTCGACCTCTGGCGCGGGCAGCGGTTCGCCGCTGTCGGCATTGATGAGGATCGGCAGCGGGCCGGGGGCGGGCACGATGCCGCCCTCGAAGCCGTCTTCGGACAGCACCACCAGCGGTTCATCGCCGCTCGCGCTGACGGCGGTGATCGCGCCCTCGGCGGAGGCACTTGTCAGCGCCTCGCAATCGACTTCGCAAACGCGCGCCGGCCGCGCGCGGTAGATCACCTGCCCGGAGGCATCCTCGACACGGTCGATGAACCAGGGCTTGACCAGATGCCCACCGTTGGCGAATACCGCATAGCCGCGCACCAGCTCAAGCGGCGTCACCGCGCCACTGCCCAGCGCCAGGGACAGGTCGCGCGGCAGCTTGTCGGCGTCGAAGCCGAAGCGCTCGATGTAGTTCATCGCACGCTTCAGGCCGAGGCCGATGAGTACGCGGATCGAGACCAGATTGCGCGATTTGACCAGCGCCTCGCGCAGCCGCGTGGGGCCGAAGAACTTGCCGCTGTAGTTCTGCGGCCGCCACTCGCCCTCCAGCGCCGGATCGTCGAAGACCACCGGGGCGTCGTTGTAGATGGTGGCCGCGGTATTGCCCCGCTCCAGCGCGGCGGAGTAGATGAAGGGCTTGAAGTTGGAGCCGGGCTGGCGCTCGGCCTGCATCACGCGATTGAACTTGCTGCGATGAAAGTCGAAGCCGCCGACCATCGACAGCACCGCGCCGTCGCGCGGCGAGATGGAGACGAAGGCACCTTCGACGGCCGGCATCTGCGCCAGCTGCCAGCCATCGCTGGCGCCACCCCCGGCGGCCTCGTCGTCACCGTCGCCCTGCTCTGCGGCGCGCGCCGGATAGAGATAGACCACGTCGCCGACGCCGAGCACATCGGCGGGCCGCTGCGGTTTGTCGCCGAGACGGCCGCGTTCACCGCGCGAGCGCGCCCACTGCATGCCCTCCCAATCGAGGCGCGCCTCAGCCTGATCGGCAAAGCGCAGTGCGACCGAATCATCGGCAACCGCGGTGACCGCCGCAAGGCGCAGACCGCCGTGGGTCGGGTAGTCGTCGAGGCTGTCGCGCAGCAGCTCGGCGTCTTCGAGGATCGCGGCATCCAGCCGCGCCAGCGGGCCGCTGTAGCCGTGGCGCTCCTCGTAGGCCAGCAGGGCGCGACGCAGGCCGTCGGTGGCGGCGCGCTGGTGGGTGGCGCGCAGCGTGGTGTAAACATTGAAGCCGGCGGTGTAGGCGGCTTCGCCGAAGGCCTCGACCAGTTGCGCGCGAACCTGCTCGGCGAGGTGGTCGGCCTCGACTTCGCGGGTCGCGGTGTGCAGCCCGGCGGTGATCGGTGCCTCCAGGGCGAGGCGATAGCGCTCCTCATCGATCATGTCCAGTGCGCGCATGCGGCGCAGTACGTAGGCGCGGCGGATCAGTGCGCGCTCCGGATTGGCGATCGGGTTGCTGCTCGATGGCGCCTTGGGCAGGCCGGCGATCATCGCCGTCTGCGCCAGGCTGAGCTGATCGACGGGTACGCCGTAGTACACCTGTGACGCGGCGCCGACGCCGTAGGCGCGATTGCCCATGTAGATCTTGTTCAGGTACAGCTCGAGGATTTCGCCCTTGCTCAGCTCGCGCTCGATCTTTATCGCCAGCAGGATCTCGTTGACCTTGCGCAGGTAGGTCTTCTCGCGGGTGAGAAAGAAATTGCGCGCCACCTGCATGGTGATGGTGCTGCCGCCCTGACCTTTTTCCCCGGTGAGCAGCAGATTGATGCCAGCGCGCAACAACCCCTGGTAGTCGACTCCGGGATGCTCGTAGAAACGGTCGTCCTCGGCGGCGATAAAGGCGTTCTTCAGCAGCTCCGGGGCGTCCTCGATGGCCAGTGGTTCGCGGCGCTTTTCGCCGTACTCGGCGATCAGCAGCCCCTCGGCGCTGTAGACCCGCAGCGGCACCTGCAGGCGCACGTCGCGCAGCACGTCGATGCGCGGCAGATCGGGCGCCAGGTAGTAGTAGGTGCCGACCCCCGCAGCGGCCACCAGCAGCAGGCCAACCAGGCCCAGTGCCACAGTCCACTTCAGCAGCTTGAAAACTTTGTTGCTACGCTTCGACATGCAATCGGTTCCAGGGTGATGAACTCACACCGTAATGAAAATTTACACTGGGCCGCCCGGCAAGGTCGCCGCCGCGCTAAAGAGACTGCCCAAAATGCCGCTCAAAGTCGGGAAATTACCTAAAAATATCAATTTCTTGCCGGCTGGAAACCCGGCCATTCTGATACCCGGTCGGCAGACTGTAAAAGCCGGACTCAACAGCTCGCGCAGTATAAAACGTGGTCGACCTCACTTCGAGCACCCCGACCCGAGACTATGCTTGCCTCGATGTTGCGTCTATTATTTGAAGTACCGCCATAGCTAGCTGACGCAAATCACTGTTAGCAACGTAGTTAGTTCGACTAAAGTTTCAGCCTCGGCGGGCGCTAAGGACAACACTGTGTTCGGATTCAACTCAAAAAAGCCCGCGCTGGTCGGCCTGGATATCAGCTCCACCTCGGTCAAGCTCATCGAGTTTAGCCAACGTGGTGCCGGTTACCGCGTGGAAAGCTACGCGGTCGAGCCACTGCCCGCCAGCGCAATGAATGAGAAGACCCTGCAGGACGTCGAGGCTGTGGGCGAAACCATTCGCCGCGCGGTGCGCAAATCCGGCACCAAGGCCAAGCATGCGGCGGTGGCCGTGACCGGTTCGGCAGTGATAACCAAAATCATCAGCATGCCCGCCGGATTGCAGCCGCGGGAGCTGGAGACCCAGATCCAGGTTGAGGCCGACCAGTACATCCCCTATCCGCTGGACGAGATCAATCTCGATTTCGAAGTCCTCGGTCCCAGCGAGGGCAATCCCAACACCATCGACGTACTGCTCGCCGCATCGCGCAGCGAAAACGTCGAAGATCGCTCCGCGGCAGTGAAAATCGGCGGCCTGCAGGCAGTGGTCGTAGACGTCGAGCCCTACACCATCGAGCACGCCTTCGGTCTGCTGCGCGATCAGGTCGAGGATGATGGCCAGCAGAAAATCGTCGCGGTGATCGATATCGGCGCGACCATGACCAGTCTCAGCGTGCTGTTCGACCGGCGCCTGATCTACAACCGCGAACAGCCCTTCGGCGGCAAGCAGCTCAGCGAAGAGATCATGCGGCGCTACGGCCTGTCCTACGAGGACGCCGGGCGCGTCAAGCGCGAGGGCGGCCTGCCGGACAACTACGAGCCGGAAGTGCTCGAGCCCTTCAAGCACACCATGGCGCAGCAGGTGAGCCGCTTTCTGCAGTTCTTCTACTCGGCGGGCAACTACGACTACGTCGACCAGATCCTGCTCGCCGGTGGCTGCGCCTGCATACCCGGCGTCGATGAGTTCATCGAGTCACACATCGGCATCTCCACAGCTATCGCCAACCCCTTCAACAGCCTGCCGCTGGCCGGGCGGGTAAACCGCCAGCGCCTGGTGCAGGATGGACCGTCGATGATGATCGCCTGCGGGCTGGCGCTGCGAGGATTCAGCTGATGGCGCACATCAACCTGCTGCCCTGGCGCGAGGAAGAGCGCCACCGCCGCACCAAGGATTTCGTCAGCCAGATGACGCTGGCGGCGTTGCTCGCCATCGCCGTCACCGGCTACGCACTGCACTACAGCCAGGGCATGGTTGACCACCAGCAGGCGCGCAACGCCTACCTGCAAGCAGAGATCGACCGGCTGAAGGCGGAGCTGGAAGAAATCAAGGAGCTGGAGTCAACCAAGCAGAAACTGCTGGCACGGATGGAGATTATCCAGCAGCTGCAGACCCGTCGGCCACAGATCGTGCACCTGTTCCACGAGCTGGCGGCGACACTGCCGGACGGCATCTACCTGACCGACATCACCCAGATTAACAATGAAATCGCCCTGCAGGGACGCGCCGAATCCAACGCTCGCGTCTCCGCCTACATGCGCAATCTGGATGACTCCGAGTGGCTGACCAACCCGCGCCTGGAGGTCATCCAGGCCAACGCGGAGACCGGTACCAGCACCTTTACCCTGCACCTGGTGCAGACCCATCCGGATGCCGATCCGGCGGCGCAGGACGCCCAGGAGCCGCAGCAATGAGCCTCGGGCAAAGCCTAGAAGACCTGAAATCGCTCAATGTCGAAGACCTGCGCAAGATCGGCAGCGCGCCGATCGGGGTGCGCGTGCTGGTCATTGTGCTGGTGGTGGTCGCCGTGTGCGGTATCGGCACCTACTTCTTCATCACCCCGAAGATGGAGGAGCTGGAGCGCGCCGAGGCGCGCGAGCTGGAGCTGCGCCAGACCTTCGACATCGAGCAGGGCAAGGCCGCCAACCTCGGCGCCTACAAGGAACAGCTCGCCGAAATGCGCCGTTCTTTCGGCGTGATGCTGCGCCAGCTGCCGAACAAGACGGACATCGAGAGCCTGCTCATCGACCTCTCGCAGACCAGCGTCGCCGCCGGTCTGGAGGTCGAGTTTTTCAAGCCCGAGCAGGAAGTCCCCAAGGAATTCTACGCCGAGTACCCGATCAAGCTCAGTGTCACCGGGCGCTACCACGAATTCGGCGACTTCGTCAGTGGCCTGGCTGCGCTGCCGCGCATCGTCACCCTGCACGATATCGCGATCACGCCCAATCAGGATATTCCCGGCACCCTGCGCATGAACCTCACCGCCACCACCTACCGCTATCTGGAGGAGGATGAGGAATGAGTCCGCGACGCCCGGCCCGGCACGGCGTGCGCCGCCCGGCCCTGTTGCTCACCGCACTGGCCACCGCCCTGCTCAGCGGTTGCGAGCGCGACATGAGCGATCTCGAACGCTTCGTCGAGCAGACCAAGCAAAAGCATCGCGGCTTCGTCAAGCCGCTGCCCGAATTCGAACCCTATCGCTCGTTCACCTACGACCCGGAAGTGCTGCGCGATCCGTTCGTCGTCGAGCAGAGCATCGAGCAGGCGCTGGCCCGGGGCAGTGGCCCGCAGCCCGATGCCAACCGTCGCAAAGAGCCGCTGGAAGCGTTTCCGCTGGACTCGCTGCAGATGGTCGGCGTGCTGCAGCAGAACACCAATATGTGGGCGCTGGTGAGCGACCCGGACGGCACTATCCATCGCGTCCAGCAGGGCAACTACCTGGGCGAGAACGACGGCCGCATCACGGCCATTTCCGAATCGAAGATCGACATCCGCGAACTCGTCAAAGACGGCCTCGGCAACTGGATGGCCCGAGAGGCCAGCCTCGGCCTGAGCAGCGAGTAAGCCAGGGAGACGCAGAACGATGATCCCAAACCGTGCATCGACGGCCGCCAGCGCACACAGCGCCGCCGCGACCATGCTCCCGACCAGCTCGACGGCTCGCGCCGCGGCCGGCCCACTACAGCGCGCGCTGCTGTGGGCTGCGGCAATGCTCGTCGCCGCACTGCTCGGCCTGACAGCCGGCGGTGAGGCCCGCGCCGCCGGCAACAGCCTGGAGCGCATCAGCTACAGCGTCCTGCCAGGCAATCGCCTGCAGATCGCCCTGCACATGACCCGCCCGCCCAGCAAGCCACGCGGCTTCACCATCGATAACCCGGCGCGCATCGCGCTGGATCTGCGCGACACCAGCAACAATCTCAACGAGCGCGTCGTGCCGATCGGCGTCGGCTCGGTGCGCAGCATCACCACCGCGGCCACTGGCGAGCGCACCCGCGTGGTCATCAATCTCGCTGCGCTCACCCCCTACGAAACCCTGGTCGACGGCAACAGTATCCTCGTCACGCTCGACTCGCAGGGCGCCAGCGCCGCCGCCAGCGGCGCGGCCCGATCCGACTACACCCGCACCCAGAGCCTGGGCAGCAGCGGCGGCAGCCTTGGCCGCGCCCTGTCGAGCATCGATTTCCGGCGCGGCGAAGAGGGCGAGGGCCGGGTGATCTTCACCCTCTCCGAAGCGGGCATTCCGCTGGATGTCAACGAAGAAGGCGGCAAGGTCGTGGTCGACTTCCTCGGCGCCAGAGTCGCCGAGAACCTGGTGCGCCGCCTCGATGTACTCGATTTCGCCACCCCGGTGAAATACATCGACACGCGCCGCAATGGCAGCAACACGCGCGTGATCATCGAGCCGGTGAATCGCGACTACGAACAGCTCGCCTACCAGTCCGACAACATCTTCACCATCGAGCTGAAGCCGATCCCCGAGGAGGAGCTGAAAGAGCGGGTGAAAAAGAAATTCGGCTACACCGGTGAACGGCTGTCGCTCAATTTCCAGGACATCGAGGTGCGCTCGGTGCTGCAGCTGCTGGCCGATTTCACCGATCTGAACATCGTGGTCAGCGACTCGGTCACCGGCAAGCTGACCCTGCGGCTGAAGAACGTCCCCTGGGATCAGGCGCTGGATATCATCCTCAAGACCAAGGGACTCGACAAGCGCCAGTCCGGCAACGTGCTGCTGATCGCACCCACCGAGGAGATCGCCGCGCGCGAGCGCACCGAGCTCGAAGCGCTGGCCCAGGTCGAGGAACTGGCGCCGCTGCGCACCGAGTTCATCCAGGTCAACTACGCCAAGGCGAGCAGCCTTTCCGATATTCTCAAATCGGAGAACAGCAGCATCCTCTCCGAGCGCGGCACGGTAGCCGTCGACGAACGCACCAACACCCTGCTGGTGCACGACACCGACGACAAGCTGACCGCCATCCGCGCGCTGATCGGACGCCTCGACATCCCGGTGCGCCAGGTGCTCATCGAGTCGCGCATCGTCATCGCCAACGACGATTTCAACAAAGAACTTGGCGTGCGCTTCGGCGTCGCCCGCGACACCACCAACAACGATGGCGAAGGGGTGATCGTCTCCGGCACCGAGCAGGGCATCGTCAACCTCGGCAACAACGACCCCCTCGGCCAGGAGCGCTTCAACGTCAACCTGCCGGCCAACAACCCGGCGGGCAGCCTGTCCATCGCGCTGGCCAGACTGCCCTTCGGCAGCCTGCTGGAGCTTGAGCTGTCGGCGATGCAGGCCGAAGGTCGCGGCGAAGTCATCTCCAGCCCGCGGGTGATCACCGCCAACCAGAAAGAGGCCTTCATCGAGCAGGGCGTCGAGATCCCCTACCTCGAAGCCTCCTCCAGCGGCGCCGCCACCGTGGCCTTCCGCAAGGCGGTGCTGGCGCTCAAGGTGACCCCGCAGATCACCCCCGACGACCGCATCATCATGGATCTGACGGTCAATAAAGACAGCGTCGGCGAGCAGTTCGGCGTCGGCAACAACCTGGTGCCCTCCATCGACACCCGCGAGGTCAACACCCAGGTGCTGGTGGACAACGGCGAAACCATCGTCCTCGGCGGCATCTACGAGCAGGTGGTACGCAATGAGCGCACCCGCGTGCCGTTCTTCAGCGACCTGCCGCTGGTCGGCAAGCTGTTCGAAAACACCCGTCAGGAAGACGACAAAACCGAGCTGCTGATCTTCGTCACGCCGAAGATCGTGCGCGACAGCGCGCTGCTCGACTGATCCCGGCCAGGCCCAAAGCCGGCCGGTCGCACCCTCGTGGCGCGGCCGGCCGGCTTTTGCGGTACAGTTCGCGCCCATGCAGCGCGACGACGATATCCAGCCTGAAAACCTGCACGGCAACGTCTTCCTCATCGGCCCCATGGGCGTCGGCAAGACCACCGTCGGCCGCAACCTGGCGCGCGCCCTCCGCCGCCCCTTCTACGACAGCGACAAGGAAATCCAGGCGCAGACCGGCGTCGACATCCCGACCATCTTCGAATTCGAGGGTGAGGCCGGCTTTCGCGACCGCGAAGCGGCGATGATCGAGCGCCTCAGCGCCGAGCGCGACATCGTCCTCGCCACCGGCGGCGGCGCCGTACTGCGCGCCGAAAACCGCCGCCTCCTCGCCGCCCGCGGCATGGTGGTCTTTCTCAACGCATCGCTCAACGAACTGCTGCGGCGGACTCGCAACGACAGCAACCGGCCGCTGCTGCAAACCGCCAACCCGCGCACCCGGCTGGAGCAGATCCTGCGCGAACGCACACCCATCTACCGCGAACTGGCCGATATCGAGCTAACCACCGATGGCCGTCGCGGCAAGCAGATCGTGCCGCGCATCTGCCGCCTGCTGGCGGAGCGAGATCCGCTTTGACAGGCGCTCACACAGCTGCGCTATCATCGCCGCTCGCGCGCCCCGAGCGCCCGCCACGGAAGCCCGCATGACCACTCTCAGCGTCGACCTCGGCGACCGCAGCTACCCGATCCACATCGGCCCCGGCCTGCTCGGCCGCGGCGAGCTGATCCGCCAGCGGCTGCGCGGCAACAGCGCACTGATCGTCAGCAACGAAACCGTCGCCCCGCTCTACCTGGCGCGCCTGCGCGACGCCCTCGGCGACCTGCGCCTGCAGCAGCTGGTGCTGCCCGACGGCGAACAGTACAAAACCCTCGACGTGCTCAACCGCATCTACGACAAGCTGCTGGCCGAGCGCTTCGACCGCCGCTGCACACTGCTCGCCCTCGGCGGCGGGGTGATCGGCGACATGGTCGGCTTCGCCGCCGCCAGCTACCAGCGCGGCGTCGATTTCGTGCAAGTGCCCACCACCCTGCTGGCGCAGGTGGATTCCTCGGTCGGCGGCAAGACCGCGGTCAACCACCCGCTGGGCAAAAACATGATCGGCGCCTTCCACCAGCCGCGCTGCGTGATCGCCGACACCGACAGCCTCGCCAGCCTGCCCGACCGCGAACTGCGCGCCGGACTCGCCGAGGTGATCAAATACGGGCTGATCGACGACCCGGCATTCTTCGACTGGATCGAGGCCCGGCTGCCCGCGCTGCTGGCCCGCGACGCCGCCGCGCTCACCGAGGCGATCCGCCGCAGCTGCGCGGACAAGGCGCGCATCGTCGCCGACGACGAGCGCGAATCCGGCCGCCGCGCCCTGCTCAACCTCGGCCACACCTTCGGCCACGCCATCGAGACCGCCAGCGGCTACGGCAACTGGCTGCACGGCGAAGCGGTCGCCGCCGGGCTGTGCATGGCCGCGCGCCTCTCCGCGCGTCTCGGCTGGCTGGGCGACGCCGACTGCCGCCGCGTCGAAGCGCTGATCGCCGCCGCCGGCCTGCCCGATCGCCCGCCGCCACAGATGGACAGCGAGACCTTCCTCGAACTGATGGCGCGCGACAAAAAAGTTCAGGACGGCACCCTCAAGCTGGTGCTGCTGGACGCCATCGGCGGCGCCCGCATCAGCGCCGACTACCCGGCCGACGCGCTGCGCGCACAGCTCGACGCCGAGACCGGCGCGGCCTGATCCCGACGTGCGCGACACCGGCCGCAGAAGCGTGATCCCGGACGCCCCGGCGCCAGCGCCGGCGACGCCGGACACGCCCTTTTTTGACGATGCCGCCAGCCACCAACTGGAGCTGCTCAGCTATCGCCTGCACTACGACGACAACCTGCAACTGCTGATCGGCGCACCCGGCAGCGGCCGCAGCAGCCTGCTCGCACAACTCGCCGAGCGCGCCCCCGACAGCCTCGCGCTGGTGGTTCTGGAGGTCGCCGCCGCGCCGACGCCACAGCCGGCCGACGCCGCGCGCGCGCTGCTCGAATCACTGCATTGCGAGCCGCCACAGGGCGAATTCGAACTGACCGGCGCCCTCGCCCGGCAGCTCACCGGGCGCGCCGAACGCGGCCTGGCGACGGTGCTCGCGCTGGACGACGCCGAACGACTCGACGATGCCGCACTGGCCGGCTGGATCGACTGGTGGCAGGACTGGCAGGCGGCCGCGCCGGACGCTCTGCGCCTGCTGCTGTGCGGCGACGAAGCACTGATTGAACGCGCCCGCGGCCTGCTCGGCGAGGATGCCGGGCCAGCGGCGCTGAGCCGCCTGCGACCACTGGGCATCGGCCGCGCGCGAGCCTTTCTCGGCCACCACCTGTGCGGCGCCGAAGAGGCCACCGAGGGCGATGGCTTCCCCTTCAGCCCGGCCCAGCTCGGCGAGCTGTACCGGCGCAGCGGCGGCCTGCCCGGGCCGCTGCTGCAAGCCGCCCGGACGGCGCTGCAAGAGCGCGCACCGGCAACGCCCGCGCACACCGCGGCGTGGCGCGATGGCACCCGCCGCGCTGGCGCCGCAGCCGCGGGAGGCATCGCCGCGCTGGCCGCGCGCAGCGCGGCGACCGCGGCCGCGGTGCGCCAGCGGGTGGGCGATTTAGCCGCACGTCTGCGCGCGCGCGCGCCGCAGCTGATGCGTCGCACCACAGGTGGCGGCCCGAATAACGACCCGGGTAGCGACCCGGGTAGCGACCCGAATAGCAGCGGCGCCACTGCAGCCGCGGCAGGCGACAGCATGCACCGCGCAGAGTCGTCCGTCGCAGCCGATCGCCATCGCCCGGCCAGCCCGGCCGTGGATTTCCAGCAGCCGACACCCGACCAATCACACGATCAATCGCCCGATCAATCACCCGACCAATCACCCCCCGCGGCACAGCCCGGCGGCGAGCAACCCAGGGCGGCATCGCGAGCGACGACGCGGGCGACCGCACGGACGGCATTCGACAAGCTGCTTGCGGCCGCGCGCAAAATCCGCATCGGCCCGCATGCCGATG
>CBFCYW010000002.1:0-90879 GCA_965602395.1 uncultured Chromatiales bacterium | reverse complement strand
ACGATTTTGAAACTGACCCCGCTGACCCCGCTGACCCCGCTGACCCCGCTGACCCGGACTCCACCGACCACAGCGAAGATGGCGCGGGTGATGAGCCGGACGCGACCAGCTGAACTCACCCGCCGGCCGCTCAGCGCTCCAGCGCGTCGCGCAGGCGATACCAGGCCGTGCTCGCGGCGACTCCCAACGGTGCGGCCCGACGCATCGCGAATGGCCGCAGATCGAGGCCATCGAAAGCGCTCGCCCCCTCGGCATCGCCGAGCAATTTCAGCGCCACCTTGCGGCCAAACCACAGCGAGCGCGACACCCCGGTGCCGCAGTAGCCGAGTGCGTACCAGATGCCGGCGTGCTCGCCGAACTGTAGCTGCGCCGCGCCCGGCAGACCGTCGCGAGTGAAGCCCAGCCAGCCGTGCCAGGCGTGGCTGATACGCACGCCGTCGAGCTGCGGAAAGACCGCCAGCAAGTCGTGATAGAGGTGGCGGAACTGCCGCCAGCCGCCGTCCGGCTCCACCCCTGGCACGGCCTCGCCGACACTGCTCAGCGGCCACGCGCTGCGCCCGCCAAAGAGGATGCGGCGCCCGTCCGGCGAGGCGCGGTAATAGTTGAAAACCCGCGCGCTGTCACCGTACACACGCCCGCCCGGCAGCAATTCGGCGATGCGCCCGGCGGGCAATTCCTCGGTGGCGATGATGCTGCTGCCCACCGCCACCGTGCGCCGCCGCAGCGCCGGCAGCGCGGCGCCGCTGTAGCCGTTGGTGGTCGCCACCACGGCGCCGGCGCGCAGACTGCCGCGATCGGTTTGCAGGCGAAAACCGGCGCCGTCGCGCCGGATCGCGCGCAGCGGAGTGTGCTCGATCAGCAGCGCACCGGCCGCGGTGGCGCGCTCGGCGAGACCGCGGTGCAGCAGCGCCGGGTGCACCGCGGCGTCGTTGGGCAGCAGCGCGCCGCCGTGATAGGCATCGCTGGCGATCTCGCGGTGCTGCGCGGCGCGCGGCAGCATCTCGAACTCGACCCCGGCGAGCCGCTGCAAATCCTCCATCTCGCGCGCCATGCGCTGGTAGTGCGCCGGGCGCAGCGCGCCGCGGAAGCGGCCGACGCGGGCAAAGTGGCAGTCGATGCCCTGCTCGGCGACCAGCGCGGCGATGTGTTCGAGCATCTGCGTGCCCTCGCGCAGCAACGCCACCGCGCGCTCGCGGCCGTAGCGGGCGATCAGCGTGTGCGCGGCGAACTTCTGGTTGCCACTGCCCACCTGCCCGCCGTTGCGGGTGCTCGCCCCGCAACCCAGCGCGGCGGCCTCCAGCAGCAGCACGCCGCGCCCGGCGCCGGCCAGGGTCAGCGCTGCGGCGAGGCCGGTGAAGCCGCCGCCGATCACCGCGACGTCGATCTGGGCCGGCAGCGCCGCTGGCTCGGCAGATGATCCGGCGGGCGGCGAGGACGGCGGCGCCGCGCACCACCACCAGGGGCTGAATTGCATTGCCGGTCTACTCCACGAGAAAGGTCGGCGCGAAGGTTGCCGGAGCCAGCGAGCCCTGCGTGCCGATGGCATCCAGATTGTCCGATTCGACCAATTCTATGGCCGGCCCGGCGTGTTTGACGGTCAGCTTGCCCTCCAGCACACGCACTGCCTGCTCGACGCCGAGGCGGCCCTGCACCACCGGGAAATCGGTCGGCGCGGCGAGGATGCGACCGCGCTTGAGCCCGCGGTAGACGGCGTGGGTGTAGTACTCGGAGAGCACCTTGATGCGCCCGGTCAGCCCACGCGCACGCAGCACGCCGACGGCGGCCTCCGCGGTCAGCGCGTTACCGGCGATGTAGTCGACGTCGGGCATCTCCTCCAGCGCCTCTTCGACCAGGATCAGCTGGATCTCCTTGCCGGTGTCGCCGTACTTGCTGGTGGCGATCTGCGCCGAGCTGTCGGCCAGCGCCTCGCGAAAGCCCGCCTCGACAAAGGGCACCCAGCCCGAGCCCTGCGGCCCCGGAAACCAGGCGACCCGCACCGGCGCGCTGCCGGCCGGGTGCTCGCGCGCCAGGTATTCGCCGATCTTGCGCCCCATGCTGCGCCACGACACCCCGGTCTTGGCGCTGATGCCGGCGTCGGCGATGTCGTTGACCACCGCCACCACCGGCAGCCGGTCGGCGATCTCCAGCACCGTCGGGGTCAGCGCATCGAAGCTCACCGTGCCCAGCAGCAGGACATCCGCGCCGGCCGCCGTGCACTGGCGGATCTGCTCGATCTGGCGCTCGACGTTGGGGTAGCCGCCGGCCTCGACCACGCGCAGAGAAACGCCGAGGCGGCGCGCCTCCTCGACCATGCCGTAGTTGACGCTCAGCCAGTAGGAATCCTTCAGATGCGGATAGGCGGCGCAGATGCGCCACTTGCGCGAGGCCCGCTGCAGCGGCCGGTAATCGATGATGCGCGACTCGCTGGCGTAGTCGTAGGGGCGCTGCCAGGTCTCCAGTCGCCAGCTCTGGGCGGCGGTGGGTGGCGCGAGCAGCAGCGCCAGCAGCGCCCAGCAGAGCGGCAGCGGCAGCAGTGCCGCGGCGCGGCGGCTGGCAGAATCGGCGTTGCGCGGTCTGGCTCGGAACATGGCATCCTATATTGACCGCATCGCCGCGCCGCGCCAATAGCGCCGCGGCCGCCGCCGCAGGAGGCCGCCCGAGCCACGCCATGTTTGCCCGCATCGGCATCGCCAGCCGCCTGTTTCTGGCCTTCATCCTGATCGCCGCGCTGTCGCTGGTCTCCGGCGGCGTCGGCTGGTGGGTGCTGCGCAACGTCGAGCAGGCGCAGAGCCGGATCGTCCAGCAGGCCATGCCGGCGGTATCCAGCGCGCGTCAGGCGGCGGAGATCGCCGGCCAGCTGATCGCCCGCTCGCCGCTGCTGACCAACGCCGCCAGCGACACCGTGCGCCAGCGCGAGGCGGCGGCGATCTTCGCCGAGGGCGAGCAGCTGCGCCGCCTGCTGGACACTGCCCGAATGCGCAACCAATCGCGCGGCGAGGCGCGTCGGGATCAGCGCGGCGAACACGTCGATGCACTCGGCGAAGCCAGCGCCGCGCTGCTCGACAACCTGCGCCAGCAGAATCTGCTGGTGGCGCGGCGCTTCGCGCTGATGGATGCCCTCGACGCCGCCAGCGGCGATTCGCTGCAGGCCGCCATCGCGCTCGCCGACCTTTCCGTGACGCTGGTCTCCAACGCCGCCGCCGGCACCACCGCGGTGATCGCCAACCTCTACGAGCTGGTCGAGCGCCGCGAGGGTGCCGACGAGGCGATGGCGGCCCTCGACCGGCTGCTGGAGCGCGATCTGTTCACCCTGGAACGGATGTACGAGCTGCGCCTGCGGGCCTCGCAGATGGGCCTGCTGCTGAACCAGCTCGGCGGCGCCGGCGACGCCGCGCAGATCGCCTGGATCGAGGCCAACTACAGCCGCCATCTGCGCATCCTCGAACGCCGCGTGGCCGGCATCAGCGATCCGGTGCGCCTGCAGCAGGCGCAGCGCTTGCTCGGCCGCCTGCAGCGCATCGCCGACGCCGACGGCCATCCGCGCGATAACGTCTTTCGCCTGCGCGAGATGGCGCTGGCAGTGGATAACCGCATCGAATCGCTGACCGGCAGCAATCGCGAGCTGGCGGATGCGCTGAGCGCCACCACTCTGGCGCTGATCAGCCGCGCTCAGGGACTGGCCGACGAGGCCGCGCGTGGTGCCGCGGATACCGTGTCGGTCGGCCTGTCGACGCTGGTGGTGCAGTCCATCGCGCTGCTGCTGCTGGCCGGGGTGGTGGTCTGGTACTACGTGCAGCGACCGGTGATCCGCCGCCTGCAGGCGCTCGCCGGGAGCATGCGCGGGCTGGCCGACGGCGAGCTGGAAACGCCGGTGGATACCGCCGGCAGCGATGAGATCAGCGAGATGGCCGCCACCGTGCAGGTATTCAAGGAGCAGGCGCTGATCAAGCGCCGCCTGGAGCGCGAGCGCGACCGCACCGAGGCCGAGCTGCGGCGCCACAAGACCGAGCTGGAAGACATCGTCGCGCAGCGCACCCGCGAGCTGTCGCAGACCAACGCGCGGCTGCGCGAGGCGGTCACCCGGCACGACGAGGCGCGCCGCCACGCCGAGCGCGCCAGCGCCGCCAAATCCGAATTTCTCGCCGCCATGAGCCACGAGATCCGCACGCCGATGAACGGCATCCTCGGCATGCTGCGGCTGCTCGCCGACAGCCCGCTGGACGACGAGCAGCGCGCCCGGCTGGAGATGATGCGGGTCTCCAGCCGCACCCTGCTGGGCATCCTCAATGACATTCTCGACTACTCCAGGATCGAAGCCGGCGAGATCGACATCGAGCGCCGCGATTTCGACCTCGGCCAGTTGCTCGACGATGTGCTGGTGCTGATGCGCTTCGCCGCCGGCGGCAAACGCGTGTCCCTGTCGGTGGCCATCGAGCCGAGCGTGCCGCGGCTGCTGCGCGGCGATCCGGGCAAGCTCTCCCAGGTGCTGCTCAACCTGATCGGCAACGCCCTCAAATTTACCGAGCAGGGTTCGGTCGCGGTGGCGGTGCGCTGCGCCGATGACCACCGCGACGCGGCGCCGCTGCTGGAATTCGAGATCAGTGACAGCGGCTGCGGCATCCCCGCCGCCGAGCAGGCGCTGCTGTTCGACGCCTTTTACCAGTCCGGCTCGGCGCATCGGCGCGCTGGCGGCACCGGTCTCGGACTGGCGATCTGCAAGCGGCTGGTGCAGGGCATGGGCGGTGAAATAGGCGTCGACAGCCAGCCCGGCGCCGGCAGTCGCTTCCACTTCTGTGCACGCTTTGAACCCGGCGACGCCGCGGCGCTGGCGCGCGCCGACGCCGAGCTGGCGTCACCGCCGACGGCGGCGCGCCCGCTGCGACTGCTGCTGGTGGAGGACAACGAGGTCAACGCCATCGTGGTCGAATCGCTGCTGGAGAAAATGGGCCACGCGGTGCAGCGCGCCGGCAGTGGCGAAGAGGCGGTGGCCAGCGTCGCCGCCGGCGACTTCGACGCGCTGTTGATGGACATTTCGCTGCCCGGCATCGATGGCATCGAAGCCACCCGGCAGATCCGCGCCGGCGGTGCGCGGCTGCCGGTGCTGGCGATGTCGGCGCACGTTTTCCACAACGAGATCACCGCGGTGCTGGACGCCGGGCTGGATGGTTTCGTCGCCAAGCCGGTGTCGCCGGAGCGGCTGGCGGAGGCCTTGGAGGAGGTGGTCCGCGCTGGGCCGGGTTCACTCGATGCCGCGGCATCGGCTGCATCGCTGCCGGAATCGCCAGCGCCCGGTGCACCCGCAGCCGAGCCGGCGCTGCTCGATCCGCGCAGCCTGGCCGGTGATTACCGCCTGCTCGGCGAGGCGCGCGTGGCACTGATGGTGACCGCCTTCGAAGAAGCCGCGGCGGCCGCGCAGCGCGACTGCGCGGCCGCCGCGGCGCGCGCTGACGCGGCGGCGCTGGCGCGCGCCGCCCACCAGCTCAAGGGTGGCGCCGGCAGCCTCGGCCTGCGCGCCCTGGAAGCGCTGGCGCAGGAGGTCGAAGTGGCCGCGCGCGCTGCCGACACGGCACGCTGGGCGGCCGCGCTGGAGAAGCTGTCGCCATTGCTCGACGATTCGCGCGCGGCGCTGCGCGTCCACTGGGAGTCACTGCGCAGCGGCGCTGGCGCAAAGGCGGCGGGCGGCGCCGGCGACGGTCAGCCCGCCTCCGCCTCCGGGGCAAAGATGTAGCCCTCGCCGTGGGCGGTGACGATCAGCTGCGGCTGCTTCGGATCGTCTTCCAGCTTGCGCCGCAGACGCCGCACCAGCACGTCGATGGTGCGATCGCTGGGTGCCCAGCTGCGGTGGGTGACGAAGCCCAGCAGGCGCTCGCGGGAGAGCACCTGACGCGGCCGCTCGGCGAAGGCGCTGAGCAGTTCGTACTCGGCGCGGGTCAGCGCCACCGGCTCGCCGCGCGGGTCGAGCAGGCGGCGCGCCTGCGCGTCGAAGCTCCAGCCGCAGAAGCGCTTGAGCGGCGCCGGCAGCGCTGCACTGGCCGCGCTCAGGCGGCGCAGCAGGGATTTGATCCGCGCCAGCAGCTCGCGCGGGTTGAAGGGCTTGGTGATGTAGTCGTCGGCGCCGATTTCGAGACCGAGGATGCGATCCACGTCATCGGTGCGGCCGCTGACCAGGATGATGCCCAGCTGCGGCCGGGCGCGCAGTTCGCGGGTCAGGTCGAGGCCGTCCTCGCCGGGCAGGTTGATGTCCAGCAGCACCACTTCGGCCGGGTCGCGGGCGAGGATGGCGCGCATCTCGTCGCCGTCGCCGGCTTCGCTGACGCGGTGCCCGGCGGCTTCGACGTAGCCGGCGAGGCGCGCGCGGGTGACCGCGTCGTCCTCGACCACCAGCACGTGGTGCATCTCGCTCATCGCTCACTCCCGGTTTGCTGCCGCTGGGGCGTCGCCGAATGTCGCGCATCGGCCGGGGCGCCGCGCTGTGCTTGGGCTACAGGGCGGCGTTGGCTGTCGCGCGATTTGTTCACACTTTTTCACATTTCTTCACGAGCTGTAAACCAGCGGTGGCTTCGCCATTCAAATTCGCCGCCTACTCTGGCCGGCAATACAGAGAAATCGCCCGCCGATGTCCGGCGAGGCGACAGCCAGAAGGCAGGAGGAGAAACCATGCAACTACGCAAGACTAGCGCGGCGCTCGGCGCTGCGGCTCTGTTGAGTTTTACCGTCGCCAGCACCACGGCCAGCGCCGCGGACTCCAGCGATCCGATCAAGATCCCGATCCACAACTGGTCGAGCCAGATCGTCGGTGCGCACATCGTCGGCAAGATCCTCGAACGCACCGGCGCCAGCGCCGAGTATGTGCCGGCGGACAGCCAGGTGGTGTACACCTCGATGTGCGAAGGCGATGTGGATCTGGTCCACGAGGTCTGGCAGGGCGCCTTTGGCGTGGCCTTCGAGAAGGTCGTCGATGAGGGCTGCGTGGTCGATACCGCGACCCACGACGCCAAGACCCGCGAGGAGTGGTGGTACCCGAGCTACGTCGAGGAGCTGTGCCCCGGCCTGCCGGACTGGCAGGCGCTGAACGCCTGTGCCGACAAGTTCGCCACCGCCGAGACGCAGCCCAACGGCCGCTTCCTGGCCGGCCCGGTGGACTGGCTCAAGCACGACGCCGAGCGCGTCGCCGGCCTGAAGATGAACTTCGAAGTGGTCAACGCCGGTTCCGCGGCGGCGCTGTGGGCCGAGCTGGAGTCCGCCTCCAAGCGCAAGGCGCCGATCGTGCTGTTCAACTGGACGCCGAACTTCATCGAGGCGATCTACGACGGCAAGTTCATCGAGTTCCCCGAGTACGATCCCAAGTGCAAGGAGGATGCCTCCTGGGGCGTCAACCCGGAGACCACCTACGACTGCGGCAATCCGAAGGACGGCTATCTGAAGATCGGCACCTGGAAGGGCATGGCCGACAAGTGGCCCAAGGCCTACGGCGTGCTGCAGAAGATCAACTTCAGCAACCTGGATATCGCGGTGATGGCCAAGCTGGCCGACGTCGATGGCATGGAGCCCGAAGAGGCCGCTGACAAGTGGCTGGCGGACAACGCCGAGCGCGTCGACAGCTGGCTGAACTGAGCGGCTGCAGCGAACGCCCGCCGAGTTTATCCGGCGGGCGTTCGCGACGTTTTTTGCCGGCGACGCGATGCCCGCGCCGCGCGCCCGATCTCCCCGCACCCGATCGCCGAGGTGAAGCCGTGTCCGAAGCCCTGCTCAGCTGCCGCAACGTCTGGAAACTCTACGGCGACGACCCCGCCGGCTTTCTCGCCAGGCACCGCGCGGACGGCGCCGCGCCGGATATCGACAGCATCAAGCGCGCCGGCTACGTGCCGGCGGTGCGCGATGCCAGCATCGACGTCCAGCCGGGCGAGATTCTGGTCATCATGGGCCTGTCCGGCTCGGGCAAATCGACCATCGTGCGCTGCCTGTCGCGGCTGATCGACCCGACCGCCGGGGAGATCTTTTTCGAGGGCCGGGATCTGCTCAAGGCCAGCGCCCAGGAGCTGATCGACATCCGCCGCCACAAGATGGGCATGGTGTTCCAGCACTTCGCCCTGCTGCCGCACCGCACGGTGCTGCAAAACGTGGCCTTCCCGCTGGAGGTGCAGGGCATCGAGCGCGGCAAGCGCGAGGTGCGCGCGCGGGAGATGATCGAGCTGGTCGGTCTGAAGGGCCGCGAGGGCTACTACCCGCGCGAGCTGTCCGGCGGCCAGCAGCAGCGCGTCGGCATCGCCCGCTCGCTGGCGGTGGGGCCGGATCTGTGGTTTCTCGACGAGCCCTTTTCGGCGCTCGACCCGCTGATCCGCCGCGAAATGCAGGATGAATTCCTGCGCCTGCAGAACATGCTGCAAAAGACCATCGTCTTCATCACCCACGATTTCGACGAGGCCATCCGCCTCGCCGATCGGGTGGTGATCATGTACGAGGGCCAGATCGATCAGATCGGCACGCCGGAGGAGCTGATCTCCAATCCGGCCACCGACTATGTGCGCGAATTCACCAGGGATATTGCGCGCGACAAGCTACTGACGGTGCGCAGCGTGATGTCGCCGGTCGATGCCGGCAGCGCGCTGGCCGACCGGGCCGTGCAGGTCGGCGACAAGCTCGCCGGCGTGGCTCGCCAGGCGCTGGAGGCGAGCCTGCCGCTGCGCGTGCTCGATGCCGACGGCGCCACCGTCGGCCAGCTCGAACGCGCCGCGGTGCTGGACGCGCTGTTCAACGGCGGGAGCGCGCCGTGAGCGCGGCCGGCGAGAGCCTCACCGCCGCGCCTGCGGGTGCCGGGCAAAGTCGCTGGCGGGCGCTGTTGCCGCTGCTGCCGTTCGTTGCGCTGATCGCCCTTGCGCCGCTGCTGCCGGGCTGGGCGCGGGTCTGGCCAGAGGAGCTGGCGCTGCCCTTCGTCGATTGGATCAACGCCGTGGTGAAGTTTCTGAAGGAGGCCGAGATCTTCATCTGGTACACCTTCAAGGATGCCAGCCGCGGGCTGGCCGAGCTGGTCGAGTGGCCGCTGGATCTGGTCGAGGGGCTGCTGATCGGCGGCTTCGACATCGCCGGGCTGGAGATCCCGCCGATGCCGTGGATCATGGTGGTCGGCCTGTTCGCGGTGTTCGGCTGGTGGGCGAAGGGGCCGAAGATGGCGCTGCTGGCCGGCGGCTGCATCTTTTACGTGGCGCTGTTCGGCAAGTGGAAGCTGTCGATGATTACCCTCTCCGCGGTGCTGGTGGCCGCGCCGCTGGCCGGCGCGCTGGGCCTGTGGCTGGGTATCCTCGCGGTCAAGTACCGCGGTTTCGAGCGCGCCCTGTGGCCGCTGCTCAACGTGATGCAGTCGCTGCCGCATTTCTCCTACCTGATCCCGGTGGCGATCTTCATCGGCGTCTCGCACAAGGCCGGCGCCATCGCCACCATTCTGTTCGCCTTCCCGCCGATGGCGCGGCTGACCATTCTCGGCCTGCGCGGGGTCAGTGCGGAGGTCGTCGAAGCCGGCACCATGGCCGGCTGCACGCCGCGGCAGATGCTCTGGAAGGTGCGCATCCCGGCGGCCATGGAGAGCCTGCTGGTGGGCGTCAACCAGATCATCATGCAGTGCCTGGCGATGGTGGTGATCGCCTCCTTCGTCGGCGCCAAGGGGCTGGGGCAGGATCTACTCTTCCGCCTGCAGAGCCTGCGCATCGGCCAGGCGCTGGAGATCGGCGTGGCCATCGTGTTCATCGCCGTGATGCTCGACCGGCTCAGCCGCGCGCTGGCTGAAAAAGAGCCGCAGCACAGGCCCGAAGGCCCCTTCTGGCGGGTGCACCCGTTCATCTGCGCGGCCATCGGTGTGTCGCTCGTATCGATACTGCTGGCGATGATCACGCCCATCGCCCAGCAATTGCCCAAGGATATGACGATCACCACTGCGCCCTTCTGGCGCGGGCTGGTCGACTGGCTGACGCTGAACCTCTACGAGGTGCTGGAGTTCATCCGCGACGGCCTGCTGATCAACGTGCTGATCCCGCTGCGCGACGCCTTTCAGGCGGTGCCCTGGGTGGCGGTGCTGGCGCTGGTGGCGACCCTCGGCTGGCGCCTCGGCGGCGCGCGTCTGGCGCTGACGGCGAGCGGCTTCATCGCCTTCATCGCCCTCTCCGGCTACTGGGAGCGGGCCTCGATCACCGCCTACATGGTGTTCTTTTCGCTGCTGGTGTGCCTGGCCTTCGGCGTGCCGCTGGGCATCTGGGCATCGGCCAGCGAGCGGCGCTCGCGGGCGGTGCAGTTTCTCTGCGACTTCTTCCAGACCTTCCCCTCGTTCATCTATCTGATTCCGGCGATCATGCTGTTCCGCGTCGGCGACGTGGCGGCGATCGCGGCGATCGTCATCTACGCGGCGATCCCCGCGGTGCGCTACACCATCTTCGGCCTGCGCGGGGTGCCCTCGGAAACCGTTGAAGCGGCGATCACCTCCGGCTGCACGCCGCGGCAGATCCTGTGGAAGGTGCGCATGCCGCTGGCGCTGCCGGAGATCATGCTGGGTCTGAACCAGACGATCATGTTCTCGCTGTTCATGGTGATCATCGCCGCGTTCATCGGCACCAAGGATCTGGGCCAGGAAATCTTCCGCGCGCTGACCTTCAACGACGCCGGCAAAGGGCTGGTGATCGGCCTCTGCGTGGCCTTTATCGGGCTGGCTGCGGATCGCCTGATCAGCGCCTGGTCGGAGCGCCGCAAGATCGCCCTCGGGCTGGCCTGATGGCATCGCAGCCGCCGGCATTGCCGGCGCCGACTACTACCGCGGTGGTAAGCGCAGCGGGGTAGTGACTTCGCCGCGCCACCCGGTAACTTTGCTTATTTGAGGCACACGGGCACCGACAGGTGCGGGAGACCGCGCAGCATGGCCATCGCATCAATCCAGTCTTCGTCGTCGCGCCGGCCTTCGCCATCGCGAGTGCGCTGGCCGGGCCTGCCGGAGCGCGCTCTGCCGGCCGGTACCGAGCGCTATCTGGTGCCCGGCGGCGGCAGCGTCACCACCCGCATCCACGCCGGCGACCGGCTGCGCGTGGTCAATCGCGAGGGCGGCCAGATCGCCGAACTGCTGGCCTTTCGCGACGGCCGCTGCGACAGCGGCCTGCTGCAGGGCGATGGCCGCGTGCAGCCGCGCAGCGCCATCACCGACGAGCTGCGCGGGCTGCTGCAGCGAAGAGGATTGAGCGCCGACAGGCTCAGCGCCATCGCGCTGTTCGAGCGCGCCGCGCGGGCCGGCGACAGCGCCGAGCTGGTGTGCAGCGCCGATGGCGTGCTGGTGGTCGCCGCGCCCGGTGGGCCGATGTCACCCCACGAGCAGAATCCGCCCACCGAGCTGCTGCTGTTTATCGAGCGCAGAGATCCGGCGCAGAGCGATCCCGATCACCAGCTGCCCGAGCCGCTGGCCGATCCGAAGCAGGATTTCCGCATCGACCGCGCCAGCGCGCAGAGCTATCTGGTGAAAGCCGGGCAGTGGATTCAGGTGATCGACGTCGCCGGCCGCCAGTGCAGCGATTTTCAGGCCTTTCCGGTGGCCGCGCTGGAGCAGGGCATCGAGCGCTGCCTCGACGCCACCGCGACGCGCACGCTGATGGGCCAGGGCTACCCGCAGCCGGGCCAGCTGGCGAAATGCTACGACCACGATTTCAATCCGCTGGTGGAAATCGTGCAGGACAACTGCTCGCGCCACGATGCCTTTGGCCTCGCCTGCACCGCCAAGTACTACGAGGACATGGGCTATCCGGGCCACGTCAATTGCTCGGATAATTTCAGCCGCGAACTGGCGCAGCACCAGATCGGCGCCCGGCGCGGTTGGATGGCGCTGAACTTCTTTTTCAACACCGGCGTCGACGATGGCAACGCCTTCTATTTTGACGAACCCTGGTCGCGACCCGGTGATTACATCCTGATGCGCGCGGTGGAGGATATCGTCTGCATCTCCTCCGCCTGCCCCTGCGATATCGACGCCGCCAACGGCTGGAACCCCACGGATATCCACATCCGTGTCTACGAACCGAATCTGCAAGCCAAGCGCTCGATCGGATTCCGCAAACGCACCGATGCGGAGGTTGAAATGACCAAAGAAACCGGCTTCCACGCGCGCACCAGCGCGCTGACGCGGGATTTCGTCGAATACAACGGCTACTGGCTGCCCAACAGTTATCGCGACCACGGCGCCATCGCCGAGTACTGGGCCTGCCGCGAGCGCGCCATCGTCATGGATCTCTCCGCACTGCGTAAATTCGAGATCACCGGGCCGGATGCGGAAAATCTGATGAATCACTGCCTGACGCGCAATATCCGCAAGCTTGCGGTGGGTCAGGTGGTCTATACGGCGATGTGTTACGACACCGGCACCATGCTCGATGACGGCACGCTTTATCGCCTGGGCGCGGACAATTTCCGCTGGATCGGCGGCTGCGATTCCGGCGGCGACTGGCTGCGCAAAAAAGCCGCCGACTTGGGACTGGAGGTGTGGGTCCGCTCCTCCACCGATCAGCTGCACAACCTCGCCGTGCAGGGCCCGGCCAGCCGCGACATCCTGCGCGAAATCATCTGGACGCCGCCGACCCAGACCAGCATCGACGAGCTCGGCTGGTTCCGCCTCACCATCGGCCGCATCGGTGGCGAGCACGGCATCGCCGTGGTGGTTTCACGCACCGGCTACAGCGGTGAACTGGGCTACGAGATCTTCTGCCATCCGCGCGACGGCGCGGCGGTGTGGGACGCGGTCTGGGAGGCCGGCCGGCCGCACGACATGGTGCCGCTGGGGCTGGAGGCGCTGGATACTTTGCGCATCGAAGCCGGGCTGATCTTCGCCGGCTACGAGTTTGACGACCAGACCGACCCCTTCGAAGCCGGCATCGGCTTTACCGTTCCGCTGAAATCCAAAAATGAGGATTTCTGTGGCCGCGAAGCACTGCTAAAACGCAAGGAAAACCCGCAGCGCAAGCTGGTGGGGCTGGAGCTGGCCGGTGGCGAACTGGCGGCGCACGGCGATTGCGTGCGCGTCGGCAAACACCAGGTCGGAGTGATTACCAGCGGTACCAAGTCTCCGATTCTGGGCAAGAACGTAGCGCTGTGCCGAATGGCGATCGAATACTCGCAAGCGGGTACGGAGGTGGAGGTCGGTAAACTCGACGGCGAGCAGAAGCGCCTGCCAGCAGTGGTGGTGCCACTATCGTTCTACGACCCTAAAAAGACCCGACCGCAGTCTTGACCAGGCTGCTAAAAATGATCTGCTTCAGGAAGCTCTGCAAAACGGCCGTGCTCACCCGGCCAGCGCTGGAAGCAGGCCGTCGGGCCTGAATATTAAAGAGCAACGCCTTATTCGGGCGTGATCACGCGGGGTGGGGCAGATAGCTCACGATTTGGTGTGCCAGTTCCAGTTTGCCAATAAGAAGGACATCGCGATCGCGGAGCCAAGAAACTCTCTGGCGAACTCAATATACGGCTTCTCCCCAGTCATTCTGTCATCAATTGATGAATAATCCTGTGAGGCAAGGTAATCGATGAAGCCAGGCAGAGACATCAGTAATCCAGCCAATAAAACACCGGCCGTAATCTTAATCAAATTTGGCGTGACTTGGCCAAAAACCCTAAGGGCAGGGATCATGGCAGAAAGCAAATAAAGAACAACCCAGAAAACCGGATCAGGATCATTTAGCTGAACCCACGCCGCTGCCACTAAAATGATTGCGAATAGAGCGTTCAACAGCTTTTTGTAATTTTCCATTACCAGGCTTCCCCTGTTGTCAGTGTCCATATCTTGGTTGCCGCTGGCGATTAACTCAGATCGGTCAACCACCTATCAATGAATGGCGGATCACCTGCCCCTGGAGGAGATTGCGGGTTGGGAGATCGCCAAGCATGGTGACGTCTGCCATCGGCATCCCGGATGCCATGTCCGAGCCAATCCACAGCTGTGCGTTGGAAATGGTATTCCATTATTTGAATGATAGTTGCGATGCCCGCCCCAAGACGGGGAGGCGGCCACGGCCTGATCCAAACGGCTAGCTAGCGGTCAGCATCCGGCAGGGCGCTTTTCGCAGCCATCGATCGCCATTTACAGGTAGAGGCTATTGCCGCGCGAAGCTGTGCTCGCCGATGTCTGTGTGCTCGCGGCGGCGCGTTGAGCGCCGTTCAAAACCGCCGAATGCGCCGAAAACCGCTTCTGACGTGATAAGCCAGATACTCCGGTCGATCCCGCTGCTGGATTAGTGCGTACCCGGCAGGCATTGGCTGCGGCCACAAAAAAACCGCCTTTCGGCGGCTTTTTGGATGTCTGTCAGTCACTTCCGCAGAGCGGGAGACTGGTGCCGAGGAGAGGACTTGAACCTCCACTGGGTTACCCCAACCAGCACCTGAAGCTGGCGCGTCTACCAATTCCGCCACCTCGGCAAGGTGGTGTTTCCAGCGACCGGAATCGCCGAAGGCGCGAACTTTACGGTCGCCCCCCTGGCTTGTCAACACCCGCTCAGAAAATTGTTTACACTGACAGGCTTACCCTAATTTGGACCACTGAATGACCCCTCCCAAGAAGCGCGCGAGCGGCGGAGATCCGCACGGCGAACGCGAGGCACAGCGCTACGACAGGCCCATCGCCAGTCGCGAGTTCATCCTCGAAATCCTGCTCGATCACGGTGCGCCACTGACCTACGAGCGCCTCGCCGAGCGCCTCTCGATCCGCGACGAGGACGGCCTCGAAGGGCTGCGCCGGCGGCTGGCGGCGATGGTCCGCGACGGCCAGCTGCTGCGCAACCGGCGCGATGGCTTCGTGCCGGTGGACGCCGCCGATCTGCTGCGCGGCCGCGTCATCGCCCACCCGGACGGCTTCGGCTTTCTGCATCCGGACGACGACAGCGGCGATCTCTACCTGACGCCGCGGCAGATGCGCGGCGTGCTGCACGGCGACCGCGCGCTGGTGCGGGTCGCCGGCATCGACCGCCGCGGGCGCCGCGAGGGCGCGGTGGTGGAGGTCATCGAGCGCGCCAACGAGCAGCTCGTCGGCCGGCTGATGAACGAGGGCGGCGCCTGGTATGTGATCCCCGACAACCGGCGCATCACGCAGAATATTCTGGTCGCCGCCGAGCACACCGGCGGCGCGCAGCCGGGGCAGATCGTGGTGCTCGCGGTGACCTCGCAGCCTACCTGGCGCAGCTCGGCCGCCGGTCGCGTGGTGCAGGTGCTCGGCGATCACATGGCGCCGGGGCTGGAGACCGAGGTGGCGATCCACGCCCACGGCATCCCCCACCAGTGGCCGCAGGCCGCCGCGCAGCAGGCTGCGGCATTGCCGGCGGAAGTGGAGGAGGGCGACAAGCGCGGTCGCCTCGATCTGCGCGAGCTGCCGCTGGTGACCATCGACGGCGAGGACGCCAAGGATTTCGACGACGCGGTCTACTGCGAGCGCCGCCGCAGCGGCTGGCGGCTGTGGGTGGCCATCGCCGACGTCTCCCACTACGTGCTGCCGGGTAGCGCGCTGGATGAGGAAGCGGTCAAGCGCGGCACCTCGGTGTACTTCCCCGGGCGGGTGGTGCCGATGCTGCCGGAGGCGCTGTCCAACGGCCTGTGCTCGCTGAATCCGCAGGTCGATCGGCTGTGCATGGTCTGCGAGCTGTCGATCGCCGGCGACGGCCGCATCACCCGCTCGCGCTTCCACGAGGGGGTGATGCGCTCGCAGGCGCGGCTCACTTATACCGAGGTGGCGGCGATGCTGCTCGACGACGATCAGCGGCTGATCGCCAGGCACGGCAAGCTGCTGCAGCCACTGCGCGAGCTGCACCGCCTGTATCAGGCGCTGCGCGGCGCCCGACAGGAGCGCGGGGCGATCGATTTTGGCAGCCGCGAGACGCGCATCGTGTTTGACGATCAGCGCAAGATCGCCGCCATCGAACCGGTGCAACGCAACGATGCGCACATGCTCATCGAAGAGTGCATGATTCTCGCCAACATCGCCGCGGCGCGCTTTCTCGAACGGCACAAGATTCCGGCGCTGTACCGCGTGCATCGCGGCCCGGGCGCGGACAAGCTCGAAGATCTGCGCAGTTTCCTCGGCGAGTGCGGTCTCGGCCTGCCCGGCGGCGACCAGCCGCAGGCGCGCCACTACGCCGAGCTGCTGCGCAGCGTGCGCGGCCGCGCCGACAAGCCGGTGATCGAAAAAGTGCTGCTGCGCTCGCTGTCGCAGGCGGTGTACACGCCCAATAACGAGGGCCACTTCGGCCTCGCCCTCGGGCAGTACGCGCACTTCACTTCACCGATCCGCCGCTATCCGGATCTGCTCGTGCATCGCGCCATCCGCCACGTGCTGCGCGGTGGCCGGCCCCAGGGCCAGGCCGAGGGCGCGCTGCGCCGCGTCGCGCGCAAGGTCAGCGGCGGATCGAAAAAGACCGAGTTCCAATACAGCCACGCCGATATGGTCAAGCTCGGCGAGCGCTGCTCGGCGGCCGAGCGGCGCGCCGACGAAGCCACCTGGGATGTGGTCGGCTGGCTGAAGTGCGAGTACATGCGCGATCACGTCGGCGACTGCTTCAGCGGCGTGATCGCCACCGTGACCTCCTTCGGCCTGTTCATCGAGCTGGATGAAATCCACGTCGAGGGCCTGGCGCACATCACCTCGCTGCCCAAGGATTACTACCGCTTCGACCCGATCTCGCACACCATGAACGGCGAGCGCAGCGGGCGCTGCTACCGCCTCGGCGACCGCATCCGGATTCGCGTGATGCGCGTCGATCTGGACGAGCGCAAGATCGATTTTGCGCCCGAAGATGACGAGCAGAAGACCCCGCGCGGCGGCCGCCGGCGGCAGCCAGCCGATAAGTCCGCCGCCAAATCGAAGGGCAAATCGGCCGACAAATCGACAGCCAGGTCCACCGGCAAGTCGGCGGGCAAAGGTTCGGCGGACAAAGGTTCAGCGGACAAAGGTTCAGCGGGCAAAGGTTCGGCGGGCAAAGATGGCGGCGCAGGCAAAGGCCGCGGCAAAAGTGCTGGCAAAGATGGCGGCAAAGATGCTGGCAAAGGCAGCGGGAAGGATGCGGCGAAGGACGGCTCGCGCAAGCCGCGCGGGCGCCGCCGGTGAGGGCGCCGGCGTGAGCCGAGGCCGCGGCGAGTGGTTGCACGGCGCGCACGCGGTGGAATCCGCGCTGCGCAACGATCCGGCCAATCTGCGCCGCGTGCTGCTCGCCGAGGGCGCCGCCGAGCGCCGTCTGCAGAAGCTGCGCGAGCTGGCCGAGCGCGCCGGCGTGGCGGTCGAACTGCGCGCCCGGCGCGAGCTGGACAGGCTCAGCGGCGGCGCCAACCATCAGGGCGCGCTGGCCGATTACCGTGCCCCGGCGGCGCTCGGCGAGGAGGCGTTGTTTGCCCACCTCGACGGTCTCGCCGCGGCGCCGCTGCTGCTGGTGCTCGACGGCGTGCAGGACCCGCACAACCTCGGCGCCTGCCTGCGCAGTGCGGATGCCGCCGGCGCCGATGCGGTGATCGTGCCGCGCGATCGCGCCGCCAGTCTGACCCCGGCGGCGCGCAAGGTGGCCGCCGGTGCGGCGGACAGCCTCGGGCTGTATCGAGTGACCAATCTGGCGCGCTGCCTGCGCGCTCTGCGCGAGCGTGGCATCTGGCTGGTGGGCGCCGCTGGCGAGGCCGACGAGACACTGTTCGACAGCGATCTGCGCGGCCCGCTGGCGCTGGTGATGGGCGCCGAGGGCAGCGGCCTGCGCCGTCTCAGCCGCGAAGCCTGCGATCATTTGGTGGCGATCCCGCTGTGCGGGCAGGTGCAGAGTCTCAACGTCTCGGTGGCCGCCGGGGTGTGTCTGTACGAGGCGCTGCGCCAGCGGCGCCAGTGAGCCGCAGCGTTCGCGCTCGGCCGGCAACGGTCGCAAGTGCTGATTCCACCGGCTCTGGTGTCGCAAGTGGATACGCGCACTGCCCGAAGGTGCAAATCGCGACCGCTGCGCTGACGGTATGATCCCCCTCCTGCATCGCCGCGTCGCGGCGGCTCGCGCGCGCCTTTGGCGCGCTTCAAATAGAGCGACCAAATCCCGGGGTTGAGCATGGCTACCAGCATTTTCGAACTGTTTACCATCGGCATAGGCCCGTCCAGCTCGCACACCGTCGGGCCGATGCGCGCCGCGCGGCGTTTCGTCAGTCACCTGCGCGAGCAGGCTCTGCTCGGCGAGGTGGAGAGCCTGCGCTGCGAGCTGTACGGCTCGCTGGGCGCCACCGGCAAGGGCCACGGCAGCGACAAGGCGGTGCTGTTGGGGCTGGAGGGCGAGGCGCCGGATACGGTGGATACGGATACCGTCAACCCGCGCGTGCGCGCCATCCGCGAACAGCAGCTGCTGACCCTGCCGGACGGCCGGCAGATTCGCTTTGTGGAGAAGGACCACTTGATTCTGCACAAGCGCAAGAGCCTGCCGCGGCACCCCAACGGCATGCGTTTGACCGCGCGCAACGCCGCCGGCGGCGAGCTGTACTCGCGCGTCTACTACTCCATCGGCGGCGGCTTCATCGCCGACGAGGCGGAGATCGAGGCCGATCACATCCGCCGCGCCGATGTCGATCTGCCGTACCCCTTCGCCAGCGGCGCGGAGCTGCTCGGCCACTGCGCCGAGGAGGGCATCTCGATCAGCACGCTGATGCTGCGCAACGAGCAGTCCTGGCGCAGCGAGGCCGAAGTGCGCGCGCAATGCCTGAAGATCTGGCAGGTGATGCGCGAGTGCGTCGACAAGGGCTGCCTGCAGGAGGGCGTGCTGCCCGGCGGGATGAAAGTGCGCCGCCGTGCCGCCAGTCTGTATCGCCAGCTCAAGTGCGAAAAGGCCGAGCACATGGCGCCGCTGGGCACCATGGATTGGGTCAATCTGTACGCGCTGGCGGTGAACGAGGAGAACGCCGGCGGCGGGCGCATCGTCACCGCGCCGACCAACGGCGCGGCGGGGATCATCCCGGCGGTGATGCACTACTACTGGAACCACTGCCACGGCGCCAGCGAGGATGGCATCGTGCGGATGCTGCTCACCGCCGGTGCGATCGCCGTGCTGTACAAGCGCAACGCCTCCATCTCCGGGGCCGAGGTCGGCTGCCAGGGCGAGGTCGGCTCGGCCTGCTCGATGGCCGCCGCGGCGCTGTGCGAAGTGCTCGGCGGCACCCCGGCGCAGGTGGAAAACGCCGCCGAGATCGGCATGGAGCACAACCTCGGCCTGACTTGCGACCCGGTCGGCGGGCTGGTGCAGGTGCCCTGTATCGAGCGCAATGCGATGGCCGCGGTGAAGGCGATCAATGCCGCGCGCATGGCGCTGCGCGGCGATGGCAGCCACTTCGTCAGTCTCGACAAGGTGATCAAGACCATGCGCGACACCGGCATGGACATGAAAACCAAATACAAAGAGACCGCGCGCGGCGGCCTGGCGGTGAACGTGCTGGATATTCCGGTGACGGTGATCGAGTGTTGAGGAAGCCCTGCAAAACTGCTGCGCCCGCTATATTTTGCAGATCCTCCCGGCGCGGAGCCGGCTTCCTGCGCCGCGGGCGAGTCGCGCCAGCGCAGGCCGCGGGCGGGGCCGATTCCCCGCCCGCCCGGTTCAGATCACGTGCAGCTGTCGCGCAAATCGTGCAAGCCGCGCCAGCCAGATGCGCGGCAGCGCCATGTGGTAGTCGCGACGCGATTGCCGGTCCCAGAATTCGATCTGGCCAATGGCGTGGCGCAGCGCGTCCTCGTCGACGCTCTCTCCCTCCAGTGGGAAAGCGCCGGAGCGCACTTTTCGTGAGTAGTGGTAAAACAGATCCTCGGCCCGACGGCGGGTGAAGTCCGCGCGGATTTCAGCGAGGCTGCGGCGGTATTCGCCCGGGCGGGTGATGGCCTCCTCGCAGTGGTATTCCAGCTCGGCATTGCGCCGAACGCTGGCGGCGATGATGCCCTCAGTGTCTATCCTGCAGGCGGCGCGAAACACCCGCAGGCGCGTTTCGTCCGCTGTTCTCGGGGCCGCTAAATGGCCTTGGCTGATCATGGTTTCCGTCTCCCGTGCGTCGTCGCCGACTTCGTCGGCGCGCGGTGGCGGTTGCCGATAAAAACTCCGGATGCATGCGGCCGGTCGGGTTGTCTGCTGCGCTGTGCATGGTGACTGGCCGTCCCTTTACGGTTGGTGGATGAATCCGCTGGAGGTCAAAGCACCGCTCGACTTTTCCTCCAGTGCAAGGCGCTCGGCCTCGTCGAGCTTGTGCTCGGATACGCTCAGGCATCGATTGCCGCGCTCGGTCAGCCGGTAGACACCGACGGACTCATAGCGCGTGCTGGCGCCGACGCGCACTTCGCGTCGATAGCGCACCATGTGCACGT
This sequence comes from uncultured Chromatiales bacterium, assembly GCA_965602395.1. GTDB lineage: Bacteria > Pseudomonadota > Gammaproteobacteria > CBFCYW01 > CBFCYW01 > CBFCYW01. The sequence goes on along the minus strand of CBFCYW010000002.1, from coordinate 70,529 downwards.
AGTCGTTGCCCTTGAGGCGGTTGACGGTGCCGAAAAAGGCGCCGTCGGTGATCACCCGGCCTCGCAGTTCCTCGGCCGCGCGGCGCACCCGCCACGGCTCACCGTCCGGGCTGGTGGTCTGCACGGCCTTGAGAATGCAGAAGCCGATGCTGTCGGCCTTCAGTGCCTTGATATCGTCGGTGAAACGCTGTGCGCCCACCAGTGCGGTCAGGTTCATGATTGTGGTCGCCGGGTCGAATGAATCGGGGCGCCGCTGCAGTGGCGCGCTGGGTTTTGCAAGTATGTAGCTTACGTTTGCAGAGTAAGTCAACAGCTTACGCCTGAGATCCGGTCGATTTTGTGGCTCGGAAGATGCCGCTCGAACAGCCTTTTCTACCGTCTGTCTCCAGTCCCGTCGGCACCAACCGCCCACATCGCCCGTCGCCGCGACTGGCGCGCGCATTGTCGGTGATCGCCGCTGCGCGGATGGCATCGCCGCGCGGTAATTGTTAGGGTGCGCCGCTCGAACACAGCCAAAAGCACGCGAGGCAGGCATGCAGATTTCCCAAAGCAAGGTGGTCCAGATCCACTACACCCTCAGCGACGACGCCGGTGAGGTGCTGGATCGTTCCGGCGAAAACGAGCCACTGGTCTACCTGCACGGCGCGGGGAACATCATCCCCGGGCTGGAGAATGCCCTCGACGGCCGCAGCCCGGGCGACAGCTTCAACGTCGTCGTGCCGGCCGCAGAAGCCTATGGCGAGCACCACGAGCAGCTGGTGCAGGAAGTGCCGCGTGCGGCCTTCGGCGAAGCCGCCAAACTGGAGCCCGGCATGCGCTTCCAGGCGCAGACCGAGCAGGGCCAGGTCTCCGTGGTGGTAACCGCGGTGGGCGATGAATCGGTCACCGTGGACGGCAACCACCCGCTGGCCGGCCAGCAGCTCAGCTTCGATATTGAAGTGGTCGACGTGCGCGAGGCCAGGGAAGAAGAGGTCGAACACGGCCACCCCCACGGCGCCGACGGCAACCAGTCCCACTGAATCGGCGCGGGCAGTGGCCGCCGCGATAGCTGGCTGGCCGCGGGCGCTGGCGCGCGGCATCATCAACACATCCCGACAGCAGCGCAGAGAGCAACGCGATGAGCAAGGTCGCCTTCATCGGATTGGGCGTCATGGGTTACCCCATGGCCGGCCATCTGGCCCGTGCCGGGCACGACGTCACCGTCTACAACCGCAGCGCCGCCAAGGCGCAGAAATGGCTCGATGAGTATGGCGGCGACAGCGCGCCGACACCGGCCGCAGCAGCCGCCGGCGCCGAATTCGCCATGTGTTGCGTGGGCAATGACGACGACCTGCGCAGCGTGCTGCTCGGCGACGACGGCGCACTCGCCTCGCTGGCCGCCGGCGGTGTGCTGGTCGATCACACCACCGCCTCGGCCAACGTCGCCCGCGAGCTGGCCGCCGTCGCCGCCGAGCGCGATCTGGGCTTTCTCGACGCGCCGGTCTCCGGCGGCCAGGCCGGTGCGGAAAACGGCGCGCTGACGATCATGCTCGGCGGCGATCCGGCCAGCTACGAGCGCGTCGCGCCGGTCATCGCGGCCTACGCGCGGATGCAGCGGCTGATGGGTCCGGTGGGCAGCGGCCAGCTGACCAAAATGGTCAACCAGATCTGCATCGGCGGGCTGGTGCAAGCGCTCTCCGAGGGGCTGCATTTCGCCAAAATGGCCGGGCTGGATGCGCAGGCGGCGATGGAGGTCATCAGCCAGGGCGCCGCCGGCAGCTGGCAGATGGACAATCGCCACCGGACGATGCTCGACGACCACTACGAACACGGCTTCGCCGTCGATTGGATGCGCAAGGATTTCGCCATCGTGCTCGAAGAGGCGCGCGGCAACGGCGCCAGCCTGCCGGTGACCGCGCTGGTCGACCAGTTCTACGCCGATCTGCAGGCCATGGGCGGCGGACGCTGGGACACCTCCAGCCTGCTGCGCCGGCTGGAGTCCCTGCGCGGCGACGCCTGAGCGGCGCGCCTCAAGCGAAGCGCGGCAGCACGTAGCCCAGCACCAGCGGCAGGCTGAGCACGGTCAGCGCGTTGCCGATCACCACGATCGCGGCAACCTTGGCCGGTTCTATGGCGTAGCGCTCGGCAAAGATGTAGTTGAGCACCGCCGGGGGCAGGGCGCCGAACAGGAACAGCACGCCCTGCTGCATCGGCGGCAGATCCAGCAGCGGGTTGATGGCGAAGACGATCGCCAGCCCGCACAGCGGCGCGAAGATGCCGCCGGAGAGGCCGACGCGCCACTCGCGCAGATCGGCAAAGGCCAGCCGCGTGCCCAGCGAGAACAGCATCAGCGGGATGCTGACCTTGCTCATCATGCTGATCGGCAGCATCAGCGCCGGCGGGATGTTCAGCTGCAGCGCGTTGACTAAAAAGGCGGCGATCACCGCCACGATCAGCGGCGTGCGCAGCAGCGCCAGCAGGCTGCTCTGCCCGGACAGAAACCACATCCCCAGCGAGAAGTGCAGGCCGCTCTCCACCAGAAATACCAGCACCGCCGCCGGCAGTGCCGCCTCGCCGAAGGCCAGCACCATCAGCGGCAGGCCGAGGTTGCCGGCGTTGGAGAACATCATCGGTGGCGCAAAGGTTTTTTTGCCGACCCCGAGCAGCGCCGCCGCCGGTATCGCCAGCAGCCCGGAGCCGAGCACCACGCAGGCCGCGCCCAGCAGCAGTGGCCGGTAGCTGGCGAAATCCACCGACTGCTCGACCAGCACGGTAAACATCAGCATCGGCACGAAGACATCCATGTTGACCGTGTTGACCACGCTCATCTCCGGCCGATGGCGGCGGCCGTAGAGCAGGCCGACGCCGACGATGGTGAAGATCGGCAGGACGATTTCGAGGATGCGCAGGGTGAGCATGGCGCGCTAGTCTGTGCTTCGGCCAGTGCCCCGGCAAGCTACAGTTGGCGTCACGAAATGGCGGTACAGCCGCGCGGGCGCGGCCGGCGCAGTCGGTATCAGAGCAGCTCTTCGAGCGCCGGCCAGACCTGCTCCAGCATCAGCGGCTGGGCCTGTTCGCCGGGGTGGATGCCGTCGGCCTGCATCAGCTCCAGAGTCTCCGCCACGCCTTCGAGGAAGAAGGGCACCAGCGCCACCCCCTCGCCATCGGCGACGCGCCGGTAGACGCGCTCGAAGGCCGCGGTGTAGGCCAGGCCGTAATTGGGCGGCAGGCGCATGCCCAGCAGCAGCACCCGCGCCCCGGCCGCGCGCGACAGCCGCACCAGCTCGATCAGGTTTTCGCGCATCGCCCGCAGCGACAGGCCGCGCAGGCCATCGTTGCCGCCCAGCTCCAGTACGACCAGCGATGGCCGATGCAGATCCAGCGCCGCCGGCAGGCGTGCCCGGGCGCCAGCGGTGGTGTCGCCGGTGATGCTGGCGTTGACCACCCGGTGCGGGTGGCCGCTGTCGAGCAGGCGCTCTTGCAACAGCGCCACCCAGCCCGCATCTTCGCGGATGCCGTAGGCGGCGCTGAGGCTGTCGCCGACCACCAGAATCGTCTGTGTCGCGGCCGTGTCGGTGCGGCTGTCAGCCGCCGCGGGCGGGCCAGCGAGACAGACGATAAACAACAAGCAGAGGAGTTTTTGCATGGCCGCATTGTCCCCGAGCACAACCGCCGAAGCCAAGCCCGAGCGCACATCCGCCAGTGAATCCGCCGCCGAAGTGCCTCCCGGCACCGGTGGCGACGACCGTCCGGCGCTGCTCGCCCGCGCGCTGGGCAAGACGGTCGCCGGGCCCGGCGGTGCGCTGGAGATCCTCTGCGACGTCGATCTGCACATCGCCAGTGGCGAAGCGGTCGCCATCGTCGGCCGCTCCGGCTCCGGAAAATCGACCCTGCTGGGGCTGCTCGCCGGACTCGACGAAGCCAGTCACGGCAGCGTCGAGCTGCTCGGCGAAGCGCTCGGCGATCTCGACGAAGACGGCCGCGCGCGGCTGCGCGCCGGGCGCGTCGGTTTCGTCTTCCAGTCATTTCAACTACTGCCCGGCCTGACCGCACTGGAGAACGTGCTGTTGCCGCTGGAGCTGGCCGCCGCCGAGGGTCACTGGCGCGGTGCGCTGCGCCCGCGCGCCGCGCAGATGCTCGACGCGGTCGGCCTCGCCGAGCGCGCCGAGCACTACCCGGCGCAGCTCTCCGGCGGCGAGCAGCAGCGCGTCGCCCTGGCGCGCGCCTTCGCCACCGATCCGCAGGTGCTGTTCGCCGACGAGCCCACCGGCAACCTCGACGAGACCACCGGCGCCAGCATCATCGAGCAGCTGTTCGCACTGCGCGAGGCGCAGGGTGCGACGCTGGTGCTGGTGACCCACGACCCGGCGCTGGCGGCGCGCTGCGACCGGCGTCTGGAAATGCACGCCGGCCGCCTGCGGGAGGCGTCGTGAGCGGCTGGCGCGAGGCCTTGCGCGCCGCCTGGCGGGCGCAGTTGCGCGACTGGCGCGCCGGTGAGCTGCGGGTGCTGGCGCTGGCGTTGATCGTGGCCGTGGCGGCGGTCACCGCGGTGGGCTTTTTTACCGATCGGGTCGAGCGCGCCATGCTCAAGCAGGGCGCGGCGCTGATCGCCGCCGACCTGCTGCTCGAATCGTCGCGCGAGATCGCCCCGCAGATCGCCGCGCGCGCCGACGAACTCGGCCTGCGCCACCACCCGATGATGACTTTCCCGTCGGTGCTGCTCGATGAGGACGACGACAGCCAGCTGATCTCGCTGAAGGCGGTCGGCGAGGGCTATCCGCTGCGTGGCGAGTTGCTGATTGGCGACCGACCCTTCGCCGCCGGCCGCCCGGCCGAGGGCCTGCCGGCGGCGGGCGAGATCTGGGTCGATCCGCGACTGTTCGCGCGCATGGAGTTGCAGCTCGGCGAGCGGGTGCTGCTCGGCGCGCGCGAGTTTACCGTCGCCGCGGTCATCGCCCACGAGCCGGATCGCGGCGCCAGCCTGTTTCAGCTCGCGCCACGGGTGATCATGCGCCACGACGACCTGCCCGGCACCGGGCTGGTCAGCGAGGCCAGCCGGGTGCGCCACCGGCTGCTGCTGGCCGGTGAGCTGACGGCCGTGGAGACGCTGCAGGCGGAGGTCGAAGCGGACTACGTCGGCGATGTCCGGGTGCGCGGTCTGGGCAATGCGCGGCCCGAGCTGGCCAGCGCGCTGGAGCGCGCCGAGAGCTACCTGGGGCTGGCGGCGCTGGTGGCGGTGATCCTCTCCGGCGCGGCGATTGCCGTGGCCGCCAACGGCTTTGCCGAGCGCCAGGCCGATGCGGTGGCGGTGATGCGCTGCCTCGGCGCCGAGCAGCGCTTTGTGCTGCGCGTGCTGCTGCTGCGATTGCTGTTGGTGGGGCTGGCGGCGAGCCTGCTCGGGGTGCTCGCCGGCTTCACCGCGCAGGGCGTGCTGGCGGCACTGCTGGCACAGTGGTTCGGCGGTGAGTTGCCGCTGGCCGGGGTGGCGCCGGCGCTGGCCGGGGTGGCCACCGGACTGGTGGCGCTGCTCGGCTTCGCTCTGCCGCCGGTGCTGCGCTTGCGGCGCCTGCCGGTGCTGCGCGTGCTGCGCCGCGATCTCGGCCTGCCGGATGCCTCGGTGCTCGGCGTGGCGGTGGCGGCGCTGCTGGCGGTCGGCGCGCTGATGGTCTGGCAGGCCGGCAATTTCAAGCTCGCCGCGCTGGTCATCGCCGGCTGTCTGGGGACTCTCGGGCTGCTCGGCGCGGCGGCCTGGCTGAGCCTCGCCGCGCTGCGTCGCGCGCCGGGGGAAGCGCTGATCGGCTGGCGTTTCGGCATCGCCAATCTGGCCCGCCGGGCGCGCGCCAACAGCCTCGCGCTGGTGGCTTTCGGGGTTGGCATCATGGCGCTGCTGCTGCTTACGCTGGTGCGCGTCGATCTGCTCGAAGCCTGGCGGGCGGAGCTGCCAGCGGACGCACCTAACCATTTTGTAATCAATGTTCAGCCGGACGAAGTGGAAGCTTTACGCGAGCGGATCGCCGCTGCCGGCGTCGAGGTGCGCGGTTTGTTCCCGATGATTCGCGGGCGCCTGCTGAGCATCAACGGCGAACCGGTCAGCGAGGACGACTACCCGGATGATGATCGCGCTCAACGCCTGGCAACGCGCGATTTCAACCTGAGCTTCGCCGCTGAGCCGCGCGCCGACAACCCGCTGGTCGCCGGCCAGTGGTGGGCACCGGATACCGATCAGCTGCTCTGGTCTGTGGAGGATGGCATCGCCAAAACCCTCGGCATCGAAATGGGTGATGAGCTGCGCTACCGCGTCGCCGGCAGTGAGGTGGTGGCGCGGGTGGCCAATCTGCGCGAGGTCAGCTGGGACAGTTTTCAGGTGAATTTTTTCGTCACCGGCACTCCGGCCACACTCGCCGCGGCGCCGGCGACCTATATAACCAGCTTCCACCTGCCGCCGGCTGAAGCGGCGCTGGTTCCGGCGCTGCTGCGCGAGTTCCCCGGCATCACCCTGATCGACGTGGACGGCCTGATGCAGCGCGTGCGGCAGATCGTCGATCGGGCGGCGGCGGCGGTGGAATTCGTGTTCGCCTTCACCCTGCTCGCCGGGGTGGTGGTGTTGATCGCTGCGGTACAGGCCAGTCGCGCCGAGCGCGCCCGGGAGTCGGCCTTGCTGCGCGCACTCGGCGCCAGTCGCGGGCAGGTGATCGGTGGCGTGATCGCCGAGTTCGCCGCTCTGGGGCTGCTCGCCGGGGCGCTGGCTGCGGCTGCCGCCAGCCTGCTCGGCTGGGCGGTCGCGGCGCAGGTGTTTCAGGTCGATTACACCTTCAATCCCTGGTTGTGGTTGATCGGTGCAGGCGGCGGTGCGCTGGGCATCGCCGCGGTCGGTCTGGCGGCAACCCGCGGCGTGCTCGCACGGCCGCCGCTGCAGGGGTTGCGCGAAGGCATATAATCCGCGTGCCGTGCGTACTGTGCAGTCCGCACACGCTGCACAGATAACAGCCGAACGGCGCACAGACGCCGCGGCAGAGGAGGGAAGATGAAGCACATGCTGTCTGTCCAGGAGGACGAATTCGCCGAGCTGCCGCGCGCCATCGAGCGGCTCGGCGATGGTTACGACGTCGCGCAGCGCGATCGCCTGATGCGCGCCGCCGGCTACGCCTGGCCGGTGCGCACCACGCTGCCGAGACTACCCAGCGCGTTCGTCGTCGCCGAGCGGTTGAAAACCCTGGGTACCGATTGCGACACCGTGGTCGCCGCGCTGCTCGGCTCGCCGGCCTGCGAGCAGACCCTGCCGCTGGAGAAGGTGGCCGGTGAGTTTGGCGATAGCGTCGCCGCGCTGGTCCAGAATGTGCGCTGGCTGAACAGCTTCCGCGAGGCGGAGGATGTCGAGGACATCGACGAGCAGCGCGGCGAGCAGGCCGAACGCCTGCGGCGCATGGTGCTGGCGATGGTCGATGACGTGCGCGCGGTGCTGATCAAGCTGGCCTATCGCACCCAGCGCCTGCACATGCTCGACAAACACGAGTTCGTCCGCCGTCGCGCGCTGGCCCGCGAGACCCGCGATCTGTACGTGCCGCTGGCCAACCGCCTGGGCATCGCCCAGCTCAAGTGGGAGATGGAGGACCTGGCCTTCCGCTGCCTGGAGCCGGTGGCTTACAAGCGCATCGCCCGTGCGCTGGAGGAGCGCCGCGAAGACCGCGAGCGCTACGTGCGCAAGTTTGTCACCGCGCTGCGCATCAGGCTGGAGGAAGCCGGTTTCAGCGGCATCGAGGTCTTCGGCCGACCCAAGCACATCTACTCGATCTGGAAAAAGATGCAGCGCAAGCGTCTGCAGCTCTCCGATCTGTTCGACGTGCGCGCGGTGCGCGTGCTGGTCGATAGCGTGCCGCAGTGCTACGCCGCGCTGGGCGTGGTGCACGCCGAATGGCAGCACATCCCGCAGGAATTCGACGACTACATCGCCAGCCCCAAGCCCAACGGCTACCAATCGCTGCACACCGCGGTGGTCGGCCCCGAGGGCAAGCCGGTGGAGGTGCAGATCCGCACCCGGCAGATGAATCAGGATGCCGAGCTGGGTATCGCCGCGCACTGGCGCTACAAGGAGGGCGGCAGCCACGACGACCGCCTGCAACACTCGATCAATTCGCTGCGCAATCTGCTCGATGGCGACGGCGGTGGCGGCGGCGCCGAGCTGATGGAGAACTTTCGCGGCGAGCTGTTCGCCGACCGGGTTTTCGCACTGACCCCGAAGGGGCGGATACTCGATCTGCCGCTGGGCGCCACGCCGCTGGATTTCGCCTATCAGGTGCACACCGAGATCGGCCACCGCTGCCGCGGCGCCAAGGTCAACGGCGTTATCACCCCACTCAACCAGTCGCTGCGCAATGGCGATCAGGTCGAGGTGCTCACTGCGCGCGAGCCCAAGCCGAGCCGCGACTGGCTGAACCGTGATCTGGGTTATCTGGTCAGCAGCCGCTCGCGGGCCAAGGTGCGCCACTGGTTCAACATCCGCGACCACGAGCAGCACGTCGAGGATGGCAAGCAGATCCTCGAACGCGAACTCAAACGCCTGCACGCCGAGTCGATCCCGCTGGAGAAGCTGGTTCGCCAGCTCGGCCACGAGCGCGGCTCGGAGCTGTTCGCCGCCATCGGTCGCAACGATGTCAACAGCGCGCAGATCGCCGCCGCCATCTATCGTCTGGAGCAGCCGGCGGATGAGGTCGACATCGCGCCGCGGCGCAAGCGCACCCGGACGCACAGCGCGGGCGGTGAACAGGTCAGCGTGCGCGGTGTCGGCAGCCTGTTGACCAGCATCGCCAGCTGCTGCCAGCCGGTGCCCTACGATCCGGTGATCGGCTTCATCACCCGCGGCAAGGGGGTCAGTGTGCACCGCCGCGACTGCCCCAACATCCTCAGCCTCGACGACGAGCGCCGCGAGCGCCTGATCGAGGTGGCCTGGGGCGAGGAGCACGGCGCCTACCCGGTGGATCTGCGCCTGCTGGCCTACGACCGCCACGGGCTGATCCGCGACGTCTCCCAAGTGATGGTCAACGAGGATCTCAACGTGGTCCGCCTGCACACCGAGACCGAGGCCAGCGAGCAGTTGGTGGAGATGCGCCTGACGGTGGAGATCGCAAGCGTCGAACAGCTGGCGCGGACCATGGAAAAACTTCGTCAGATCAGCAATGTAGTGGAGGTCGAGCGCCGCGGCGGCGACACCGGCGGCCACACTGGCGGCGATTGACGCGCGTCGACCGTGCGCCGATGCGCTGATCAGGACTGCTGCCGGGAACCTCGGGTCGCTGCTAAAATGCCGCGATTTTTTGCATTCAAACCGTGGGCATGGCATGCGCAAGCAGGAACGCGCCGACTACATCCGTCGGCGCCTCGACGAACTCTACCCGCAGACGCCGATACCGCTGCAGCACCGCGATGCCTACACCCTGCTGGTCGCCGTGCTGCTGTCCGCCCAGTGCACCGATGCGCGGGTGAATCTGGTCACCCCCGGGCTGTTCGCGCTGGCCGACACGCCGCGCGACATGCTGGCGGTGCCCGTCGAGCGAATCCAGCAGGCGATCAAGAGCTGCGGCCTGGCGCCGCGCAAGGCGCGCGCGATCAGCGAATTGTCGCAAATTCTGGTCGAGCGCCACGGCGGCGAGGTCCCCGCGGACATGGCCGCGCTGGAGGCGCTGCCCGGCGTCGGTCACAAGACCGCCTCGGTGGTGATCAGCCAGGCCTTCGGCCAGCCGGCCTTTCCGGTGGATACGCACATCCACCGCCTCGCCCAGCGCTGGGGGCTGAGCAGTGGCAAAAGCGTGGCGCAGACCGAGGCCGATCTGAAAAAGCTTTTCCCGCGCGAGAGCTGGAATCGCCTGCACCTGCAGATCATCTACTACGGCCGCGAACATTGCAGCGCACGTGGCTGCGACGGCACGGTCTGCGAGATCTGTCGCCACTGCTATCCGCGGCGGCGCAGGCCGGTGATCACGCGCAAGGCCTGAGCGGGCATCGCAAGCGGCGCCTGCGCGGCGCCCAAGCGGTGTAGAATGCGCGCCCTATGTCTGGAAACACCTTTGGCAAACTGTTCACCGTCACCAGCTTCGGCGAGAGCCACGGCCCGGCCATCGGCTGCGTGGTCGATGGCTGCCCGCCCGGCCTCCAACTGAGTGCCGAGGACCTGCAGCGCGATCTCGACCGGCGCAAGCCGGGCACCTCGCGCTACGTCACCCAGCGCCGCGAAGCGGATGAAGTCGAAATCCTCTCCGGGGTCTTCGAGGGCCGCAGCACCGGCACGCCGATCGCGCTGCTGATCCGCAACACCGACCAGCGCTCGCGGGACTACGGCGAGATCGCCCGCCAGTTCCGCCCGGCGCACGCCGACTACAGCTACGCGCACAAGTACGGCATCCGCGACTACCGCGGCGGCGGGCGCAGCTCGGCGCGCGAGACCGCGGTGCGCGTCGCCGCCGGGGCGATCGCCAAAAAGTGGCTGGCCGAGCGCTACGGCGTGAGCGTGCGCGGCCACCTGTCGCAGATCGGCACCATCGAGCTGAGCGACAGCCGCTTCGATTGGGCAGAGGTCGAGCGCAACGCGTTTTTCTGGCCCAATGCCGATCAGCTCGACGAGCTCGACAACTACCTGATGGCCGTCCGCAAGGCCGGCAATTCGGTCGGCGCGAAGGTCACGGTGGTCGCCGACGGCGTGCCGCCGGGCTGGGGCGAGCCGGTGTTCGACCGCCTCGACGCCGACATCGCCCACGCGCTGATGGGCATCAACGCCGCCAAGGGCGTGGAGATCGGCGACGGCTTTGCCGCGGTGGCCCAGCAGGGCACAGAGCATCGCGACGAAATCACCCCGCAGGGCTTTTTGTCGAACCACGCCGGCGGCGTGCTCGGCGGGATTTCCTCCGGCCAGCGAATCCTCGCCCAGATGGCGCTGAAACCCACATCCAGCCTGCTGGTGCCGGGGCGCAGCGTCGATCTCGACGGCAATCCGGTCGAAGTCGTCACCAAGGGCCGCCACGACCCCTGCGTCGGCATCCGCGCCACGCCGATCGCCGAGGCCATGCTGGCACTGGTGCTGATCGATCACGCGCTGCGCCAGCGCGGCCAGTGCGGCGATGTCGACAGCCCGGCACCGCAGATCCCCGCCGCCGCAGATCCCGCAGGCGACTGACGCGCCGATGATCCCGGCGTGACTGCCGCCAGCGGCGGGCTGCCCTATTGGCGGCTGTCCGGCTTCTACCTGCTGTACTTCGCCAGCATCGGCGTGCTGCTGCCCTACTGGGGGCCGTATCTGGCCGGGCGCGGCTTTTCCGCGCTGCAGATCGGCGAGCTGCTGGGGATGGTGGCGGCGACGCGCGTGGTCGCACCCTATCTGTGGGGCTGGCTGGCGGATCGCAGCGGTCGCCACCTGGGCATGGCGCGCCTGGGTTGCCTGTTCGGTGCGCTGGGTTTTGTCGGCGTGTTTTTTGCCGATGGCTACGCCGGCATGGCGCTGGCGCTGGTCGCCTTCAGCTTTTTCTGGAATGCCGCGCTGCCGCAGTTTGAGGCGGTTACCTTCGCCCACCTCGGTGCCGACGATCACCGCTACAGCCGCATCCGCCTGTGGGGCTCACTGGGCTTTATCGCCACCGTCACCGCGCTCGGCGCCGTGCTCGATGCGCGCGGTGCGCAGATCCTGCCGGTGGTCATGCTCGTCCTGCTGCTACTGCTCTGGCTGGAGAGCCTGTGGGTGCCCGAGCCGCCCGCCGCCGCGGCCCGGGATCCGGCCGCAGCCGGCCTGTGGGCGGTACTGGCGCGGCGCGAGGTGTGGGTGCTGCTGGCGGCGGTGTTTCTGATGCAGCTCTCCCACGGCCCCTACTACAGCTTCTTCAGCCTGTATCTGCAGGGGCTCGGCTACAGCAAGACCGCGATCGGCCTGCTGTGGACCGCCGGGGTGGTCGCCGAAGTGGGCATCTTTCTGATTCTGCCGCGGCTGGTGCCGCGCTTTGGCCTGCCGCGACTGCTGCTCGCCAGCCTGTTGCTGGCCGCGTTGCGCTGGCTGCTGCTGGCCGCTTTCGCCGATCGCCTGTGGCTGTTGCTGCCGGCGCAGGCACTGCACGCGGCGACTTTCGGTATCTATCACGCGGTGGCCATCTCGATGATCGGCCGGCACTTTTCCGGTGCGCTGCGCGCCCGCGGCCAGGCGCTGTACGTCAGCCTCGGCTTCGGCGGCGGCGTGGCCGCCGGCAGTTATCTGGCGGGGCAGCTGTGGGATGCGGTCTCGCCGCAGGCGGGCTTCTGGGCCGCGGCGCTGGCAGCGCTGCTGGCGGCGGCGCTGGCCGGCTGGGGCTTGCGCGGCGGCGCCGCCGCGGGCGCATAGCCGGCGAAGGCTGCGCGCCACTTAGGCGTTGTCGCGCCGATTCGCCCCTCGCTCGCCCCTTCCGAAGACGACGGCGACACGCCCTGGCCGCGGCCTGCGCAGCCGCCTTCGCTCAGTCTTCGGCGACGAACAGCTTGGGCTCCACCCAGCTGCGATTGAGTGCCACCGACCAGTGCAGGTGCGGCCCGGTGACGCGCCCGGTGGCGCCCACTTCGCCGATCTTCTGGCCGCGGCGAACCCGCTCGCCGATGGCCACGTCGATGCGGCTCAGATGCGCGTAGGCGCTGATCAGCCCGCGGCCGTGGTCGAGGTAGATCAGATTGCCGGAGAAGAAGAAGTCGCCGCTTTCGATGACCAGGCCATCCGCCGGCGCCAGCACCGCGGTGCCGGTCGGTGCGGCGATGTCCCAGCCGCTGTGCGGCCGCCGCGGCTGGCCGTTGAACACCCGGCGGCGGCCGAAGGCGCCGCTTTCGCGGCCTTCGATGGGCATGTCGAAGCGCAGTTGCGGCAGCTCGTCACTCCAGTGCTCGCGCGCGGCCCGCTTGCGCCGCTGCTCGGCCCAGATGCGTTCCATGTCCTTTTCGTACGGGTTGACCTTGCGCTTGTCTTTGATGGTGATTTCTTGCGTCGGGTAGTGTTTGTCTGCGATTTCAAAGGGGTAGCTGGCCTTCGGCCCGCCCGCGCCCCAGCGCACTTGCAGTTCGTGGCGGCCGGCCTTCAGCGATAGCGGCAGGCCGACCACTGCCACCCAGTGGCCGCCGTCGCGCAGCGTCAGCACCGGCGAGTCGCCGAAGTGGGCGATGGGTGCGGCGTCGTTGACCGGCGCCATCTCGACGATGGCGACGCCGCCGGGGGTGAGCTGCTGGCGCGGCAGTTCGACTGCGGCGGCCGGCGCCGCGAGCAGCGTCAGGCAGAGCAGGGCGCCGAGCGCCCGGATCTTTGTCAACATCAGCTTCTCTCCTGCAATTCGCCACGCCCGCCGCTGCGGGCGATGGCGCGGTTGTCGGTGGTCGCCTGGGCGGTGGTCTGGGTGGTGGTCCGAGGCATGCCGCTGCCGCCGCCACCGCTGCCGCCGCCATCATTGTCGCCGTGGCCGCTGCCGGGCCCGCGGACGCCGCGCGACAGCTCATCCACCCACATCGCGGTGGCGCCAGCCACCGACACCGGCATCGCCACCAGATTGACCAGCGGGATCGAGGCCAGCAGCGTGACCATGCTGCCGAAACCCAGTGCCAGAGCGCGTTCTTCGCGCAGCCGCGTGCGCACCTGGCGGAAGCTGTGCTGGTGGTTGCCCATCGGGTAGTCGGCGTATTCCAGCGCCAGCAGCCAGGCGCCGAAGCCCAGCCAGGCGAGCGAGGAGAGCAGGTTCAGGCCGGGGATCAGGGTCAGCATGATCAGCGGCACCATCCACAGCAGCAGGTAGCCGAGCTTGTGCAGCTCCGATGCCATCACCGTGGGCAGGCTGCGCAGCAGGTGGCCCCAGTTGGCGTCGTCCTCGCGCAGCTGGCCGGTGAGGTGCTGCTCGACGCGCTCGGCGAGCAGGCTGTTGAAGGGCGCGGCGAGAAAGTTGGCCAGCAGGCTGAAGGTGTAGGCGAAGGCGATCAGCAGTGTGGCGCCGAAGAACACCCACAGGACGAACTGCACGATGGCGAAGTTCAGCCAGTCCGGCAGCAGGTTGTCCATCAGCTGGCCGAAGTAGTGCGAGGCCAGCCAGAACATGCCGATGAACAGCAGGCTGTTGATCGCCAGCGGCAGCAGCACGAATTTGCGCAGCCCCGGCTGGCGGATGATCTGTGCGCCGCGGCCCATGTACTGGGCGCCGCGGAAGAAGTCATTCAGCATGTTTGCTCTCCTTCTGTCGGCTGTCGTGTCGGCCCGCCTCAGGCCAGATCCACCCGCGGCGCGGCCTGCCAGCCATCGGCGCGGTGCTCGGCGATGACGTCGGTGTAGATGCCGCCGCGCACGCCGAACTTGCCGCGCAGGCGGATGAAGCGCGGCGCGATGGCGGCGACGAAGTCGTTCAGCATGCGGTTGGTGACCGCCTCGTGAAAGTGCCCTTCGTCGCGGAAGGCCCAAATGTACAGCTTGAGGGATTTCAGCTCGATGCACAGCCGGTCCGGCACGTACTCCAGCTCCAGGGTGGCGAAATCCGGCTGCCCGGTCATCGGGCACAGGCAGGTGAACTCCGGAATCTGCATGCGGATCGTGTAATCGCGCTCCGGGTTGGGGTTGGGGAAGGTCTGCAGGTCGCGCTCGGGCTGGGTGCTCATGGCTGCTCTTTTGGATTAATGGCTATTCTGAATCGGGGGCTGTTCTGAATCGGGCCGTTCGGGGTCGATGGCCCCGTTGGCCAGCGTTTTCCCGCGCAGCCCGCGCTGATCGATCGGCCCCGCAGATTCGCGGTCGGTGACAAAAAGCGCGCGATTATAGCAATTCACCGGCCGCGCGATAGAATGCGCGGCTTGCGGTCAATCCCTGTCTCACCGCGGAGCCCCAGCAGCCCCGATGCGCCTGAGCCGTATCAAACTCGCCGGATTCAAATCCTTCGTCGACCCGACCACCCTCGATCTGCCCAGCAATCTGGTGGGCATCGTCGGGCCGAACGGCTGTGGCAAGTCCAACACCATCGACGCGGTGCGCTGGGTGATGGGCGAAAGCTCGGCCAAGTATCTGCGCGGCGAATCGATGGAAGATGTCATCTTCACCGGCTCCAGCTCGCGCAAGCCGGTGGGCCAGGCCTCGGTGGAGCTGATCTTCGACAACGCCGACGGCGCCGTCGGTGGCGAGTATGCCGCCTACAGCGAGATATCCGTCAAGCGCCAGGTGAGCCGCGACGGCCAGTCGATCTACTTCCTCAACGGCCGCCGCTGCCGGCGCCGCGACATCACCGATATCTTCCTCGGCACCGGCCTCGGCCCGCGCAGCTACGCGATCATCGAGCAGGGCATGATCTCGCGGATCATCGAAGCCAAACCCGAAGAGCTGCGCGTCTACCTCGAAGAGGCCGCCGGCATCTCCAAATACAAAGAGCGCCGCCGCGAGACCGAGAACCGCATCCGCCACACGCGCGAAAACCTGGAGCGTCTCGACGACCTGCGCGAAGAGATCGACAAGCAGCTCGAACGGCTCGCCCGGCAGTCGCGCACCGCGGAGAAATACAAGGAACTCAAGGCCGAGGAACGCCGCCTGCGCGCCGAGTTACTCGGCCTGCGCTTCGTCGAACAGGGCGAGGCGCTGGCCCGTCGCGAGGCCGCCAGCAGCGAGCTGCAAACCGCACTGGAGCGCGCCATCGCAGCGCAGCGCAGCGCCGAGAGCGAGATCGAAAAGGATCGCCAGGCGCACGTCGCTGCGAATGACGGCTTCAACCAGGTACAGGGCCGCTTCTATCGCGTCGGCGCCGACATCTCGCGCGCCGAGCAGGCCATCCAGCACGGCCGCGAAACCCGCCAGCGCCAGGAGCAGGAGCTGCGCCAGGTCGAGCGCGCCTGGCAGGAGGCCAGCGAACACATCGAGCAGGATCGCGCGCGGCTCGCCGAGCTGCAGACCGGCATGGCCGACGACGCCCCGGCACTCGACCAGTTGCAGGCCAGCCAGCAGGCGGCCAACGCCTGCCTGGCCAGCGCCGAGAGCGACATGTCCGATTGGCAGACGCGCTGGGATGATTACGGCCGGCGCAGCGCCGAGCCGGCCCAGCAGGCGCAGGTGGAGCGCTCGCGGATGGAGCAGCTCGAACGCCACATCAGCCAGCTCGAACAGCGCGCGCAGAAGCTGGAAGAGGAGCGCCGCGGCGTCGATTTCTCCGCGTTGCAGGCGCAGGTCGAGGATCTGATCGTCGCCGAAGTCGATGCCGCCGAGCGGCTGCCGGTCTGCGAGGACTTGCTGGAGCAGGCGCGCGCGGCGCTCGGCGCGGCCCGCGAGCGGCAGACCGCACTGCGCGGCGAGCTCGACGAACGCCGCGGCGAGCTGCAGCGCCAGCGCGGCCGGCTGGCCTCGCTGGAGGCTCTGCAGCAGGCCGCGCTGGGTGACGACGATGCCGCCATCGGCGCCTGGCTGGCGGCGCGCGAACTCGATGCCGAGCCGCGCCTGGCGCAGCGCATCAGCGTCGCCGCCGGCTGGGAGCGTGCCGCCGAGGCGGTGCTCGGCCAGCATCTGGATGCGGTCTGTGTGGCCGATATCGACGCCCACGCCGCGGCTCTCGACGGGCTCAATGGCGGCAGCCTGACGCTGGTCGAAGGCGGCCACAGCGCTTTGCCGACAGGCGCTGGCGGCGATCGTCTGGCCGATGTGGTGAGCGGCCCGCTGCCGCTCGCCGGCCTGCTCGCCGGCGTCTATCTGGCCGATGATCTGCCCGCCGCGCTGGCGCGTCGCACCAGTCTCGCCCCCGGCGAATCGGTGGTCAGCCGCTGCGGCGCCTGGCTGGGTTGCGACTGGTTGCGCGTCGAGCGCGGCACCAGCGATGCCGGCGGCGGCGTGCTGGCCCGCGAGGGCGAGATCGCCACGCTGCGCGCGGCCATCGCCGAGTCCGAATCGCGCATCGCCGAGCTGGAGCGTGCGGCCGGCGACGCCGATGCCCAGCTGCAAACCGCCGAGCGCCGCCGCGACGAAGCCCAGCAGGCGGTCAACGCCGCCCAGCGCGGCCACGCCGAGGCGCGCGCCAGCCTCGACGGCCAGCGCCTGCGCCTGGAGCAGCAACAGACCCGCGCGGCGCGCCTCGGCGAGGAGCTGGCCGAGAACACCGAGCAGCTGGAGGGCGACCGCGAGGCGCTGCTACTGGCCCGCGAGCGGCGCGCCGCCGCGCTCGAAGCGATGCAGCGGCTGGCCGAGGAACGCGAAGCGCTGCAGGGTGAGCGCGAGCGCTTGCGCGAGGCGCTGGACAAGGCCCGCGAAGCGGCCCGCGAGCAGCGCGACGCCGGTCAGCAGGTGGCGCTGCGGATGGAGTCGATGCGCGCCGCGCGCACCGCCACCGAGCAGAATCTGGCGCGCATGCAGGGGCAGCTCAGCCATCTGCTCGAGCGCCGCGAACAGCTGCAGGCGCAGCTCGGTGAGGCCGAGGCGCCGCTGGCCGAGGAGCAGCAGCGACTCGCCGAGCTGCTCGAAACGCGCGTCGAGGTGGAGATGGCGCTGAGCGAGGCGCGCAGCGCCGTGGAGGCGGTCGAAGCGCGCCTGCGCGAGCATGAGCAGCGCCGCCTCGGCGACGAGCGCGAGGCCGAGCGCGCGCGCGAGAAGCTCAACCAGGCGCGTCTCGCCGCGCAGGAGGTGAGGGTGCGCCTGCAAACCCTCACCGAGCAGATCATCGAGGCCGGTGAGCAGCCGGAGAAGCTGATCCGCGAGCTGCCCGAGGAGGCCGCCGTCGATGCCTGGGCGAAGCAGTTGGAGACGGTCGAGCAGCGCATTGCCCGGCTCGGTCCGATCAATCTCGCCGCCATCGATGAATACAAGGAGCAGTCGACGCGCAAGGAATATCTGGATAGCCAGCATGCCGACATCAGCCAGGCGCTGGAGACGCTGGAGGGGGCGATTGCCAAGATCGACCGCGAGACCCGGGCGCGCTTCAAAGAGACCTTCGATCAGGTCAACGGTCGCGTGCAGGCGCTGTTTCCGCGGCTGTTCGGCGGCGGCCACGCCAATCTGGTGCTGACCGGCGACGACCTGCTCAGTACCGGGGTGTCGATCATGGCCCGCCCACCGGGCAAGAAGGTGGCCAATATCCACCTGCTCTCCGGCGGCGAGAAGGCGCTCACCGCGGTGGCGCTGGTGTTCGCTTTTTTTGAGCTCAATCCGGCCCCCTTCTGCATGCTCGACGAGGTCGATGCACCGCTCGACGATGCCAACGTAGGTCGTTTTTGTGACATGGTTCGCGAGATGTCCGGGCGGGTGCAATTCATATTCATCACCCACAACAAGGCGACCATGGAATTGTCCGAGCAGTTGATGGGTGTCACGATGCACGAACCCGGCGTTTCGCGGCTGGTGTCGGTGGACGTGCAGGAGGCCGCCCGACTGGCGGGCGCCTGATGACTAACGGTCGCAGGGCCAGGGCGCAACGTTCGCGGAGCGCATCGCGGCCGCACTGCAAATCGATGCAAAAAAAGGTCAAATAGCGCGCGATGGAGAACCTTCGCTGGATACTGCTGATCGCTGGCGTGGCGTTGATCGCGCTGGTGTACTGGAATAGCCGCCGGCGCAATGCCATGGACCGGGAGCAGCCGCCGGTCGGCGACGGCGAGCGCCCGGACAGCATCGGCCACAGCCCGCGGCGCGAGCCCAGCCTTTCCGCCGACGACCTCGACGACCTCGACGACCCGCTGTTCGCGCCGACGCCGAGCTGGCGTTTCGACGAGCCCGATCCACCGTCGCGCGGCGATGCCGCCACCACAACCGCGCCGACTGCCGGCTCCCCCGAAGCCTCGCCTGCGCCACCGCTGCGGCCAGCCGAGCCGCCGCTCGGACGGCCAGCCGAGCCGCCACGCTCGGCGCCGATCGCCTGGGAAACCGAGCCACTGGTGCACGACGCGACGCCGGAAGCGGCCGCCGAGCGCGCCGATGCGGCTGTCTGCGATGATGAGCCGAGTGCGGATCGCGACAAACAGCCGCTCGATGATGTGCCGGATTTCGGTATCCCCGAGGCTGCGGCCCCGCCACACTTCGACTGGGCACCGCTGGATGCCGCGGCAGCCCCGCCGCAGCGCTCGCCGGAACCGGAACCGGAACCGGCACCAGCCGCCGCGGCGCACAGCGCCGATGCCCCGGCCGATGCCCCGGCCGATGCCCCGGCCGATGATGGCATCCCGCCGCCGATCGAATACGACCCCGCGGGTCTGCAGTCGCAGGCCCCATCCGCGACCGGCCAAAGCGCCCGGGATGACGGTGCTGCGAAAACCTTTGCCCGGTCGCCGCCGGCCTCGGCACAGCCCACCGAGGAGCACTTCGATGCCGAGCCGCAGACCATCGGCAGCGTTGAGGAAAAGCTGGTCGTGCTGCACGTGGTGGCCGCCGAGGGGCGCGATTTTCCCGGCCCGGCGCTGCGCCAGCTGTTCGCCGAGCGCGGCTACCAGCACGGCGAGATGCAGATTTTTCATTCGCGCTACGAGGGCAAGACGGTGTTCAGCATCGTCAATCTGGTCGAGCCCGGCTACTTCGAGCCGCAGCGCATGGATCAGACCTTCCACACCCCCGGGGTGACGCTGTTCATGCGCCTGCCCGGGCCGCTGCCGGCGGATGTGGCCTTCGACGTGCTGATCAGCGAAGCCCAGCAGATGGCCCGCGAGCTGGGCGGTGAGGCGCGCGATGCCGAGCACGCCACGCTGACCCGCCAGCGCATCCAGCACCTGCGCGAAGAGGTGCAGGACTACATCCTGCGCAACCGCCTCGGCGCCAGTCACTGAGGGCGGCAGATGACTGCATCCGCCGATGCTGCCGCGCGCCGCGCCGCCGAGCTGCGCGAGCGCCTCGAACGCGCCAACCACGAATACTACGCGCTCGATGCGCCGCAGCTCAGCGATGCCGACTACGACCGCCTGTTTCGCGAACTGCAACAGCTCGAAGCCGAACACCCGCAGCTGCAGCGCGTCGATTCGCCGACCCGGCGGGTCGGTGCGGCGCCCGCCGAGGGCTTCGCCACGCTGCGCCACGAGCGGCCGATGCTGTCGTTGTCCAATGTCTTCAGCGAGGCCGAACTGGCGGATTTCGATCGCCGCGTGCGCGAGCGCCTGAAATGGCCGGCGGCCAGCGAAATGGATTATGTCGCCGAGCCCAAGCTCGACGGGCTGGCCGTCAGCCTGCTCTACGAATCCGGCGAGCTGGTGCGCGGCGCGACCCGTGGCGACGGCAGCAGCGGTGAGGACATCAGCGCCAATCTGCGCACCGTGAGCAGCATCCCGCTGCAGCTTGCCGGCGATGGCTGGCCGCGGCGGCTGGAGGTGCGCGGCGAGGTATTCATGCCGCTGGCGGGCTTTGCGCGCATGAATGAGGCGGCGCGGGCGCGCGGCGAGAAAACCTTCGTCAATCCGCGCAATGCCGCCGCCGGCTCGCTGCGCCAGCTGGATTCGCGCATCACCGCGCGTCGCCCGCTGGATTTCTGCGCCTACGCGGTGGGGGTGGTGGAGGGCGGCGAACTGCCCGCCAGCCACTACGCGATCCTGCAGCGGCTGGCCGACTGGGGGCTGCCGGTGAACGGCGAGGTGCGCCGCGTCGCCGGCGTCGCCGGCTGCCTGGATTACTACCGCGAGATCGGCGCGCGCCGCGCCGAGCTGGGCTACGACATCGACGGCGTGGTCTACAAGGTCGATGATCTGGATTTGCAGCAGCGGCTGGGCTTTGTCTCGCGCGCGCCGCGCTGGGCCACGGCGCACAAGTTCCCCGCGCAGGAGGAGTCCACCGAGCTGCTCGACGTGGAATTTCAGGTCGGCCGCACCGGCGCGCTGACCCCGGTGGCGCGGCTGCGGCCGGTGTTCGTCGGCGGTGTCACGGTGGCCAATGCCACGCTGCACAACATGGATGAGATCCGTCGCAAGGATGTGCACATCGGCGATGCGGTGATCGTGCGCCGCGCCGGCGACGTGATCCCGGAAGTGGTCGCGGTGATCGCCGAGCGCCGCCCCGCCGGCGCCCGTCCCGTGGCGATGCCGGAAGCCTGCCCGGTGTGCGGATCGCAGGTGCTGCAGGCGCAGGGCGAGGCGGTGGCGCGTTGCAGCGGCGGGCTGATCTGCGCCGCGCAGCGCAAGCAGGCGATCCGCCACTTCGCCTCGCGCCGGGCGATGGACATCGACGGTCTCGGCGACAAGCTGGTCGAGCAGCTCGTCGATACCGGGCTGATCGAGCACGTCGACCAGCTCTACGCCCTCGACGCCGGGCAGCTCGCCGGGCTGGAGCGCATGGGCGAGAAATCCGCCGCCAATCTGGTGGCGGCCATCGAGCACAGCAAATCGACCACGCTGGCGCGCTTTCTGTTCGCCCTCGGCATCCCGGAGGTGGGCGAGACCACCGCCGCGGCGCTGGCCGCACACTTCGGCGACCTCGAACCGTTGATGGCGGCGCGTCGCGAGGACTTCATCGCCAGCCGCGGGCTGCACGGTATCGGCGAAACCAAGGCGCGAGCGATCGTTGACTACCTCGCCGCACGCCCCGGGTTGGAGCAGCCGGCTGGCGATTTCGCCGAGTGGCTGGCCGCGCAGGGCATCCCGAGGCTGAGTCGCGCCAACGCGCGGACGCTGGCCGAGCACTACCCGACGCTGGCGGCGCTGCGCGGCACCAGCGTGGAAGATCTGGCCAATCGCCGGCAAAGCCTGGTGGAGGGTGTCGGCGAGACCGTCGCCGAGCACATCGCCGGGTTCTTCGCCGAGGCGCACAATCGCGAGGTGATCGCCGCGCTGCGCGCCGCCGGGGTGCACTGGCCGGCGGCCGATGAGCCGCCGGTGGCTGGCGTCGCGGCGGGCGACGACGATGCCCTGGCCGGCAATACCCTGGTCGGCAATACCCTGGCCGGCAATACCTATGTGCTCACCGGCACGCTGGCCGGGATGACGCGCGATGAGGCCAGGGCCCGCCTCACCGCGCGCGGAGCGAAGGTTACCGGCAGCGTGTCGAAAAAGACCACCGCGGTGATCGCCGGCAGCGAGCCCGGCTCGAAGGTCGCCAAGGCCGAGTCGCTGGGCGTGGCGGTGCTCGGCGAGGCCGAGTTGGCGGCGCTGCTCGGCGAGGGCTGAGCGCTGCCGCGGGCCGGGGATGCGGCCTGCGGCGCCGGCGCCATCGGCGGCCCTGGCTTCGATTCCCCTGTTTGACAGCCTGGTTAGTAGCGGCGCGCGGCGCTTGTGAGAATCCTGTCACATGGTGCTAGAATGCGCCGCCTTTGCGCGGCGCCGGGCGCCGCGTGCATCCCGGACGAGGAGTAACGATGTCGAGACTGGCCATCTGCGGTGCCGCCGGGCGCATGGGGCGGCAGCTGATCGAGGCCGCGCTGGCCCGCGATGGCGTCGAACTCGGCGCCGCCATCGAGCAGGCCGACAGCCCCGCGGTGGGCGGCGACGCCGGCCTGCTGGTCGGCCCGCAGGCGCTGGGCGTGGCGGTCGCCGGTGGCGCGCCGGCAGTGCTCGATGATTTTGACGTGGCCATCGATTTCACCCGCCCGGCCGGCAGCCTGGCGCTGATCGATGCCTGCGTGCCCGCCGGCAAGGCGCTGGTGATCGGCACCACCGGTTTCGATGCGGCCGGCAAGGCGCGCATCGCCGCCGCCGCCGAGAGCGTGCCGGTGGTGTTCGCCGCCAACTTCAGCGCCGGGGTGACGCTCTGCCTGCAGCTGCTCGACGCCGCTGCGCGCGCGCTGGGCGATGATTTCGATGTCGAGGTCATCGAAGCCCACCACCGGCACAAGGTGGACGCGCCCTCGGGCACCGCGCTGGCGATGGGCGAGGTGCTGGCCGGGGCGCTGGGCCGCGATCTCGACGAGTGCGCGGTGTACGGCCGCCAGGGCCACACCGGTGAGCGCGACCGCCGCACCATCGGTTTCGAGACCATCCGCGGCGGTGACATCGTCGGCGAGCATACGGTGCTGTTCGCCGGCATCGGCGAGCGCCTGGAGATCAGCCATCGCGCCTCGAGTCGGATGACCTTCGCCCGCGGCGCGGTGCGCGCCGCGGCCTGGGTGGCGCAGCAGCCGCCGGGGCTGTACGACATGCGCGATGTGCTCGGGCTGCGCGGATAAGTGGAACCAGACAAGCGAGTGAAGCGATGAAATTTGCCGCCGTATTTCCCGGCCAGGGTTCGCAGAGCGTGGGCATGCTGGCTGAGCTGGCCGCGGCGCATCCGGTGGTCGGCGAGACCTTTGCCGAGGCCGCCGAGGTGCTCGGCTACGACCTTTGGGCGCTGCTCCAAAATGGCCCGGAGGAACAGCTCAAACAGACCGAGTACACCCAGCCGGCGATGTTCGTCTCCGGCGTCGCGGTGCTGCGCGCCTGGCGCGCCGCCGGCGGGCCGGAGCCGGATCTGGTCGCCGGGCACAGCCTCGGCGAGTACACCGCGCTGGTCGCCGCCGGGGTGTTTCCCTTCCGCGAAGCCTGCGATCTGGTCGCCACCCGCGGCCGGCTGATGGCCGATGCGGTGCCGGCGGGCGAGGGCGGCATGGCCGCGGTGCTGGGTATGGACGACGAGGCGCTGGACGCGCTGTGCAAGTCGCTCAGCGGCGCGCGGGTGGTCGAGGCGGTCAATTTCAATGCGCCGGGACAGGTGGTCATCTCCGGCCACGTCGATGCGTTGCAGCAGGCCGTCGAGGCGGCCAAAGCGGCCGGCGCCAAACGCGCCATGCTGCTGCCGGTGTCGGTGCCCAATCACAGCTCGCTGATGGCTGGCGTGGTCGCACCCCTGGCGGAAAAGATCGACGCCACGCCGGCCAGCGAGCCGGGCATTCCGGTGGTGCAGAACGCTGAGGGTAAGGTCTACGATGGCCTGGCGCCGATGCTCGCCGCGCTGCGCGGGCACGTCGCCGGCCCGGTCTACTGGACCGATACCATCAACGAAATGAAGGCGCGCGGCGTCGAGCTGGTGATCGAGCTGGGGCCGGGCAGGGTGCTCACCGGGCTGGTCAAGCGCATCGACCGGCGCCTGCCGTCGCTGTGCGTGGAAGACTCCGCCTCGCTGGAGAAATCACTGGCCGCGGCGCGCGGCGACGCCTGAGGAGCAACAGACATGCAGCTTGAAAATGAAGTCGTGCTGGTCACCGGCGCAAGCCGCGGCATCGGCAAGGCGATCGCCGAGGCGATGGGTGCCGAGGGCGCTTTGGTGATCGGCACCGCGACCTCGGAGAAGGGTGCCCAGGGCATCTCCGCCAATTTCGCCGAGCGCGGCATTCGCGGTGCGGGCAAGCTGCTGGATGTGGCCGATGGCGAGCAGATCGCGGCGCTGGTCAAGGCGGTCGCCGATGAATACGGGCCGATCACGGTGCTGGTCAACAATGCCGGAATCACCCGCGACAATCTGCTGATGCGCATGAAGGAAGAGGAGTGGGAGGCGATCATGACCACCAATCTGACCTCGATCTTCCGCGCCAGCAAAGCGGTGTTGCGGGGCATGATGAAGGCCAGGCGCGGGCGCATCATCAACATCGCCTCGGTGGTCGGCGCCACCGGCAACCCGGGGCAGTCGAACTATGCGGCGGCCAAGGCCGGGGTGGTCGGCTTCACCAAGTCGCTGGCCCGCGAAGTGGGTTCGCGTGGTATTACCGCCAATGTGATCGCCCCTGGATTCATCCGCTCGGACATGACCGATGTGCTGCCGGACGAACAGAAAGAAGCACTTAAAGCGCAGATCGCCCTCGGCGATCTCGGCGAGCCGGCGGACATCGCTGCCGCCGCGGTATTTCTGGCTTCTGCCGGCGGGCGTTACATCAGCGGGCAGACCTTGCATGTGAACGGTGGCATGTACATGAACTGAAAACTTGCACGGCACATGCCGTGCGCCTTTCAAGTTACTGTAAATAAAGTTTTTTCTACGGTTGGGCGGTTTTATGTCGCACTTTCGGCGGGTGGCACCGGGCAAGCTATTTCCCTACAATAGCGTCCGCGGTACGCCTCCCGACTGCAGGGCAGGCCGCAATTAAAAAAACCCCTTTGGAGGTCTTGAAAATCATGAGCAGTGTCGAAGAGCGCGTTAAGAAAATCGTCGTCGAACAGTTGGGTGTCAAAGAGGATGAAGTCAATAGTGGGGCCTCCTTCGTCGACGATCTCGGTGCCGACTCCCTCGACACAGTCGAGCTGGTGATGGCCCTCGAAGAAGAGTTCGAGTGTGAAATTCCGGACGAGGAAGCAGAGAAGATCACCACCGTTCAGGAGGCGATCGACTACATCAACAAGCACTTGGACTGAGCGCGCGGGGCGAGTGATCGCAGCGCGCAATGCCTGATCCCGTGGCCGCAGTCGCACTCCCGGCTGCGGCCTTTTTGATGGCGCGGCCGGCGCGTTCGCTTGGCACCGGCTGCCGCGCAGGAGGATGACCTTGAGCAAGAGACGTGTGGTGGTCACCGGCATGGGGATCATCTCCCCGGTGGGCAACAGCCTGAGCGATGCCTGGGCGAATATCCTCGCCGGTGTGTCGGGCATGGCCCCGGTGACCGATTTCGACGTATCCGCCTATGCCACGCAGTTCACCGCCCCGGTGAAAAACTTCGACGTCACCGAATACATGCCGCGCAAAGATGCGCGCAAGATGGACGTTTTCATCCATTACGGCATCGCCGCGGCGGTGCAGGCCATCGCCGACGCCGGACTGGAGGTGCGCGAGGAAGACGCCGATCGCATCGGCGTTTCCATCGGCTCGGGCATTGGCGGCTTGCCGAATATCGAATCCCAGCATCAGGCCCTGCTCAAGGGCGGTCCGCGCAAGGTCTCGCCGTTTTTCGTGCCCTCGACGATCATCAACATGATCTCCGGCAATCTGTCGATCATGTACGGCATGCGGGGGCCGAACATCTCCATCGTCACCGCCTGCACCACCGGCACCCACAACATCGGCGAAGCGGCGCGGATGATCGCCTACGGCGACGCCGATGCCATGGTCGCCGGCGGCGCGGAGATGGCCAGCTGCCCGCTGGGGCTGTCCGGCTTCGGCGCGGCGCGCGCGTTGTCAACGCGCAACGATTCCCCCGAGACCGCCTCGCGGCCCTGGGATCGCGGCCGCGATGGCTTCGTCCTCGGCGATGGCGCCGGGGTGCTGGTGCTGGAGGAATACCAGCGCGCGATGGCGCGCGGTGCGCGCATCTATGCCGAGCTGGTCGGCTACGGCATGAGCGGTGACGCCTACCACATGACCCAGCCCTCGGAGAGCGGCGAGGGCGCGGCGCGCTGCATGGTCAACGCACTGCGCGATGCCGGTCTCGACCCGGCCGCGGTGGATTATGTCAATGCCCACGGCACCTCCACACCGGCCGGCGATATCGCCGAGACCCAGGCGATCAAGACCGCACTGGGTGAGCGCGCGCGGCAGATCGTGGTCAGTTCGACCAAATCGATGACCGGCCACCTGCTCGGTGCCGCCGGCGGCATCGAGGCGGTGTTCAGCGTGCTGGCGATCCGCGATCGCGTCGCTCCGCCGACCATGAACCTCGACGACCCGGACCCGGAGTGCGATCTCGATTACGCCGCCAATGCGGCGCGCGAAATGGAGATCGACGTCGCCATGACCAACTCCTTCGGCTTCGGCGGCACCAACGGCACGCTGATCTTCCGCCGCGTCTAGCGGCGGCTGCCGGCCGCAGGCACAGAGAACCGGTGCCCATGTCAACCAGGCTCAAGTCGCTGCTCGCCCTGCTGCTGTTCGCCCTGCTGCTGCTGTGGTGGCTGTGGCGCGACGCGCAGCGCTTTCTCGACGCGCCACTGGCGGCCGCTGGCGCAGGCCTGACCTACGCGGTGGCGCCGGGTAGCAGCCTGCAGCGGGTGGCCGCCGATCTGCACGCCGCCGGCCTGCTGGCGCGGCCGCAATACTTCACCCTCTACGCTCGCTACAGCGGCGATGCGGCGCGCCTGAAGGCCGGCGAATACCAGATCGACGCCTCGCTGACGCCGCGCGAGCTGCTCGCCCTGCTGGTCGCCGGGCGCGTGGTGCAGCACGGCTTCACCATCGTCGAGGGCTGGAACATCCGCGAGCTGCTGGCCGCCATCGCCGCCGATCCGGTGCTGCGCCAGACTTTGCCGTCGGCCGCCGATGGGGCCGGGGCGGGCGATGAGTCTGCGGGTGACGAGAGCGAAGGAAAAGCGGATGAAACCGCCGCAGATGACCCCTTCGCAGCGCCGGCAGCGGCGCTGATGGCCGCCATCGGCCGCCCCGGACAGCACCCGGAGGGGCGCTTTCTGCCGGATACCTACCACTTCCCGCGCGGCACCAGCGACGTCGAATTTCTGCGCCGCGCCGCGCGCGCCATGGATCAGACGCTCGCCGAGCTGTGGCCGCAGCGCGATGAGGGCCTGCCGCTGGAATCGCCGGAGCAGGCGCTGATCCTCGCCTCGATCGTTGAAAAGGAGACCGGGCTGGCCGAGGAGCGGCCGATGATCGCCGGGGTGTTCGTCTCGCGCCTGCGCAAGGGCATGAAGCTGCAGACCGATCCCACGGTGATCTACGGCATCGGCGCGGGTTTCGATGGCGATATCCGCCGCCGCGATCTGCGCACCGACACCCCCTACAACACCTACACCCGCAAGGGTCTGCCGCCGACGCCGATCGCCATGCCCGGGCGCGCGGCGATCGAGGCGGTGCTGCACCCGGCGGAAACCGACGCGCTGTTTTTCGTCTCCCGGGGCGATGGCAGCCACAAATTCTCGCGCACTCTCGCCGAGCACGAAGCGGCGGTCGTCGAATACCAGCTCGGCGGCGACGCCAGCCGTCTGCAGCGCGGCGGCGATCGATCCGCCGACGAGGCCGGGCAGTGAGCGCCGCACCACGCCGCGGCTGCCTGATCGTGATGGAGGGCGGCGAGGGCGTTGGCAAAACCACCAATCTGGCTTTCGTCGCCGAGCACCTGCGCGCCGCCGGCGTGTCGCTGGTCTGCAGCCGCGAACCCGGCGGCACCGCGCTCGGCGAAGCGCTGCGCGGCCTGTTGCTCGATCCGGATCGCGGCGCGCCCTGCGCCGATGCCGAGCTGCTGATGATGTTCGCCGCCCGCGCCCAGCACATCGCCGAGGTCATCGAGCCGGCGCTGGCGCGCGGCGACTGGGTGCTCAGCGATCGCTTCACCGACGCCAGCTTCGCTTATCAGGGGGGCGGGCGCGGTGCGCCGCTGGCGCGGATCGCCGAGCTGGAGCGCTGGGTGCAGGGCGAGTTGCGCCCGGATTGCGTGCTGCTGCTCGACGCACCGGTCGAACTGGGCATGGCGCGCGCCGGGCGGCGCGGCGTGTTGGATCGCTTCGAGCGCGAGCGCGCGGCCTTTTTCGAGCGGGTGCGCGAAGTCTACCTGCAGCGCGCCGCACAGCAGCCTGCGCGCTACCGGCTGATCGACGCCGCGCAGCCGCTGCGCGAGGTGCAGCGGGCGCTGGCCGCGCGCCTCGACGAGCTGCTGGAGGCTGGCGATGGTTGAGCGCGGAGAGTCGCGCGCCGGCGCAGTGCCGGACGCTGATCCGCTGCCCTGGCAGCGCGACGCCTGGGCGCCGCTGTGGCGGTGCCAGCGCGACGCCCGTATGCCCCACGCACTGCTGCTCTGCGGGCCGCCGGGGGTGGGCAAACGCGCTTTTGTCGAGCGCCTGGCCGCGGCGCTGTTCTGCGCCGGCCCCGGCGCGGATGGCGAGCCCTGCGGCGAGTGTCGCGGCTGTCGCTTGCGCGCCGCCGGCAACCATCCGGACCGGATCGAGCTGCGCCCCGAGGAGGGCAAGTCCACCATCCGCATCGAACAGATTCGCCAGCTCGGCGAGGAGCTGGCGCTGACGCCGCAGTACGGCGGCTACAAACTGGCGGTGATCGAGCCGGCCGACGCGCTCACCGCGGCGGCCGCCAATAGCCTGCTGAAAACCCTCGAAGAGCCATCGCCGGGCAGCCTGATCGCGCTGCTCAGCGCGCGTGCCAGCGCGCTGCCGGCGACCGTGCGCAGCCGTTGTCAGCGGCTGTTGATCAGCCCGCCGCCGCGCGCCGCCGGGCTGGCCTGGCTGGGTGGTGAGTGGCCGCCGGAGCGCTGTGCGCGGGCGCTCGACGAGGCCGCTGGCGCGCCGCTGCTGGCGCGTGACCTGCTGGCTGATGAGGCCGCGCTGGAGGCGGCGGCGCAGTGGTCTGAGCAGTGGCTGGCGCTGCTCGAAGGGCGCGCCGATCCGGGCCGGCTCGCCGAGCAGTGGGCCGCGGCGGGCCTGCGTTCTGCGCTGCAGTGGCTGCTGGCGAGCAGCGCGGAGCTGGCGCGTCTGGAAGCGCTGGCCGTGCGCGGCGCAGAGGGTTTCGGGGGTGCGCCGGACGCTGCAGCCGGCTTGCGCAGGCCATCACAGGCGGGCGCTATGCAGGCTGTTGCGCAGCGCATAAACTCAAGAAAGCTGCTGGGCTTCCGAGAACAGCTTGAGCAGCTCTATGCGAGGGAGCTGCAGGGCCTCAATGCGCACACGGTGCTCGAGGGCCTGTTGCTGGAGGCGAGCTACCTGCTCGCCGCTCGGCAGCGCTAGAGAGTCGTGCTATCAGGAGCCAGTCCACATGAGCCAGTCCATATGAGTCAGGGCCGTCAGGGAATTCTCTCCCTGTCCATCAAGGACAAGGGTGCGCTGTATGCCGCCTACATGCCCTTCGTGCAGAACGGTGGCTTGTTCATCCCCACCACCAAAAGTTATCGCCTCGACGACGAGGTATTCATGCTGCTCACCCTGATGGATGACAAGGAGCGCCTGCCGGTGGCCGGGCGGATCATCTGGGTGACGCCATCCGGCGCCCAGGGCAACAAGACCGCCGGCATCGGCGTTCAGTTCTCCGAGCAGGATAAGGGTGCCACGCGCAATCGCATCGAGGGCTATCTGGCCGGCGCCCTGCACGTGGATCGGCCCACGCACACCATGTGAGTAGTTATCGGCCGGCGGCTGCGCCGCCAATCGCACCGGCCGATGCGACGACGCCCGCGAAGCAAGCTTCGCGGGCGTCGTGCGTTGTGGCTCAGGCCGGCCAGCGGTCGTCGCGGGGGGATTCGGCGCTCTCTGTGGGCAGGCCGTTGGGCAGCGCGCAACTCAAAGCCAGCAGGTTGTGATCGATCTCAGCGCCGCCTGCCGCGCTGCGCTGCGCGTCGCGTTCAGCTCCCGGGGCCGTGTCGCCGGCGGCGGCATCGCCATCGATTTCGGCATCGATGCCGTTGTCGTTGCCGTTGCCGTTGTCGTTGCCGATGGCGCCGCCGTTGTCGATGGCGTCGCCGATCTCGCTTGCGGACGGGGCGCCGCGCTGGTCGTCGCCCCCGGCGCTGCCGGCATCGCGCAGCAGCGGATCGCTGGCCAGTCGCCTTGCGGCGTCGGCGCGCAGGCCATCCTCGCCCCAGGGCAGGCGGCGATAGAGGGCCAGCTCGTCGAAGTCGAAGACCGGGTATTTGATCAGGTCGAAGTAGGGTGAGTAGTCGAAGTCGCGCGGTGTGATCAGTCGGCTGCTGCGCCGGTAGAGCTGTACCCGGCCGGCCTCATCGTGGCGCAGCACCGGCAGGATCGGGTAGCGCACCGAGGCGAAGGCGCGCGCGATCAGCGTCGAGCAGATGGTGCGCGTCGATGTGCCGGCGCGTTTTTCGAACAGGCAGGAGCGCCAGCGTCGCGGCAGCGCGCTCCACGGCAGCATGAAGCGCAGCAGGTCGAGAATGTGGCGCAGGTCGTAGTCGTGGCCGAGGCGTGCCACGGCGTAATCGATGACCCGCTGTGCATCGCGCGGGGCGAGTCGATTCGGCCGGCAGATGCGCAGGTGGTCGCGACGGTAGACCGCCAGCGGGCGGACGATAGTGCCCAGGCCGAGCTGCGCTTCAACGATCAGTTGTTCGTCCGGGGCCGGGTCGTGCAGTGCGCGGATGCGCTCGCGGGTGGCCGGGTCCTGCACGTCGTGCAGTCGGCCAATGTAGAGCGCGGCGTGCGTCCAGCTGCTCAGGGTGACGTACTTGATCACCTCGCTGACCCGCGCGCGGCCTTCCAGCAGCAGTACGTCGCCGGGGCGAATCTCGTAGCACAGCCGGTCGTAGTCGGATGGTGGGCGCTCGGCGGCGTGGCGCCTGTCGCGGCGCTCGCGGTTGAGCCAGTTGGCGATTCTGTTCCACAGCCAGTTTTTCATCGGCACCCCTCCGGCGCGCGGCGCTGCACATCGTTTTGGCGGTCGCGGCAGGGGCGACAGTTCACTGCGATGGCTGCTATACCTGACCCTGATCGGCCGCTGTGAATGCCACTTGAGCGCCGCGTGGGCAAGCCTGTGACCTTCGTTTCTGCTGCAATGCGGCAATCTGAAGGCGGCGGAAACATCGATGTTGGATGCGGCCACGGTTAACAATATGTCTCATTATGGGTATAATTCGCGCGCGCCAAAAACTCCCCACGCCCGTGCCGCGATTGTGCGTTGCACAATGTCGGCGCCCAGTTTCAGCTCTAGCGACCCACCGCTGCGCAAGCGGCGAGTGGATTAGGGATGCGGATGAAAATCACAGAAGGTTTGGATATCCCGGTGACCGGGACTCCCGAGCAGCGCATCGAGGACGGTGCGGCGGTGAAAACCGTTGCCATCCTCGGGCGCGACTACCACGGCATGAAGCCCACCATGCTGGTCGCCGAGGGCGACCGCGTGAAGCTGGGCCAGCCGCTGTTCAGCGACAAGAAAAACCCCGGGGTGCAGTTCACCGCGCCGGGCGCCGGGGTGGTGAAGAAGATCAACCGCGGCGCGCGCCGCGTGCTGCAGTCGGTGGTGATCGAGCTGGATGGCGATGAGTCGCTACTGTTCGAGACCTGTGCCAGGGAGGATATCCCCTCGCTGGGCGCGGATGCGGTGCGCGAAAATCTGATCGAATCCGGCCTGTGGGCGGCTCTGCGCACCCGCCCCTACAGCAAGATTCCGGCGGTCGACAGCACCCCGAGTTCGATCTTTGTCACCGCCATCGACACCCGCCCGCTGGCCGCCGACCCGCAGGTGGTGATCGCCGAGAAGCCGCAGGCCTTTCTCGATGGCGTGGTGCTGCTGAGCAAGCTGGCGGAGAAGTCGTTCGTCTGCATCGCACCGAATGCCAGCGTGCCGATGAGCGACGCGCCGGGGGTCAGCTACCATGCTTTTGACGGCCCGCATCCGGCGGGGCTGCCCGGCACCCACATCCACTTTCTCGACCCGGTGCACGCGGAAAAGACCGTGTGGCACATCAACTATCAGGACGTGATCGCCGTCGGCGAGCTGTTCGCCACTGGCCGTTTGCCGGTGGAGCGCGTGGTCGCGCTCGGCGGGCCGATGGTCGAGCGCCCGCGCCTGCTGCGCACGCGCCTCGGCGCGAACATCGACGATCTGGTCGAGGGCGAGCTGCGCAGCGGCGAACAGCGGGTCATCTCCGGCTCGCTGCTGGGCGGCCACCGGGCGATCGCCTGGGGCGCCTATTTCGGCCGCTACAACCAGCAGATCACCGCGCTGGCCGAAGGCCGCAAGCGCCACTTCCTGCACTGGTTGAACCCGACGCTGCCGTGGTTTTCGGCGCTCAACGTGTTCTTCAACAGCATCGATCGCAAGCGTCGCTTCGACATGAATACCAGCCAGAACGGCAGCCCGCGGGCGATGGTGCCGGTGGGCGGCTACGAGAAGGTGATGCCGCTGGATATCCTCGCCACGCCGTTGCTGCGTGCGCTGCTGGTCAGGGATACCGACGTCGCGCAGAAGCTCGGCTGCCTGGAGCTGGATGAAGAAGATCTGGCACTGTGCACCTTCATCTGCCACAGCAAATACGAATACGGTCCGGTGCTGCGCGCCAACCTCGAACAGATCGAAAAGGAGGGTTGAACGTGGCGCTCAGACAAGTTCTCGACAATCTGGAGCCGCTGTTTACCAAGGGTGGGCGGCTGCAGAAGTACTACGCGCTCTACGAGATGGTGGACACGCTGTTCTACAGCCCGCCGGATGTCACCCCGCGCGCGCCCCACGTGCGCGATGCCCTCGACCTCAAGCGGGTCATGGGTTACGTGTGGCTGGCGACCTTCCCGATCATGTTCATGGCCTGCTGGAACACCGGCTTCCAGGCCAACTCGGCGATGGCCGAGCTGGGCCTGAGCACGGTCGACAACTGGCGCGGCTTCTTTCTCGATGCGGTCGGCTACAACCCCGACAGCTTCTGGGCCAACTTCATCCACGGCGCCTTTTACTTCATCCCGATCTACATGACGACCTTCATCGTCGGCGGCATCGCCGAGGTGATCTTCGCCACGGTGCGCGGCCACGAGGTCAACGAAGGCTTCTTCGTTACCTCGATTCTGTTCTCGCTGACGCTGCCGCCGGATATCCCGCTGTGGCAGGTGGCGATGGGCATCACCTTCGGCGTGGTGATCGGCAAGGAAGTCTTCGGCGGCACCGGCAAGAATTTCCTCAACCCGGCGCTGACCGGGCGCGCCTTCCTGTTCTTCGCCTATCCGGCGCAGATGTCCGGGGATGCGGTGTGGACGGCCGTCGATGGCTACTCCGGCGCCACCGCGCTGGGCATCGCCGCGGCCGACGGCATGAGCGCGATGGCTGCGCAGCTGAGCTGGTTCGATTCCTTTATCGGCTTCGTGCAGGGCTCCATCGGCGAGACCTCGACGCTGGCGATCCTGCTCGGCGGTGGCTTTTTGCTGTACACCGGCATCGCCTCCTGGCGCATCGTCTCCGGGGTGATGATCGGCATGATCGCCACCTCGCTGATGTTCAATCTGATCGGCAGCGACAGCAACCCGATGTTCGCCATGCCCTGGTACTGGCATCTGGTCGTCGGCGGCTTCGCCTTCGGCATGATGTTCATGGCCACCGATCCGGTCAGCGCCTCGATGACCAATACCGGGCGCTGGATTTTCGGCGCGCTGATCGGCGTGATGGTGGTGCTGATCCGCGTGGTCAACCCGGCCTTCCCCGAAGGCATGATGCTGGCCATCCTGTTCGCCAACATCTTCGCGCCGCTGATCGACCACTTCGTCATTCAGGCCAATGTGCGCCGCCGTCTGGCGCGCCAGCAGGCCAACTGAGGCAGGGAGAGATAAAGTGATCAAAGACATTCTCGCGCTGCCCAACGACAGCACCAAAAAAACCGTTGTGGTCGCCACCGCGCTGTGCCTGGTCTGCTCGATTCTGGTGTCCGCCGCGGCGGTGCTCCTAAGACCCCAGCAGGAGTACAACAAGGCACTCGACAAACGCCGCAACATTCTCGAAATCGCCGGGCTGATGGCACCGGGCAAGTCGGTGGATGAGCTGTTCAAGCAGATCGAAACCCGCGTCGTCGATCTGCAATCCGGCGAGTACGTCGACGGTGGTGATGCGGCCGCCTACGACCAGCGCAAGGCCGCCAAGGATCCGGCGCAGAGCACCGCGCTGGCGCCGGAGCACGACATCGCCAGCATCAAGCGCCGCGCCGATCGGGCCTCGGTGTATCTGGTGCGCGAAGGCGAAGACATCAAAACCTACATCCTGCCGGTGCACGGCTACGGGCTGTGGTCGACGCTGTACGGCTTCCTCGCGCTGGAGGCGGACGGCCGCACGGTGGCCGGCTTCGGCTTCTACGAACACGCTGAGACCCCGGGCCTCGGCGGCGAGGTCGACAACCCCAGCTGGCGCGGCCTGTGGCCCGGCAAACGGGTGTTCGATGAGGCCGGCGATCTGGTGATCAGCATCGTCAAGGGCAGCGTCGGCCCGGACACGCCGAACGCCCAGCACAAGGTCGACGGCCTGGCCGGCGCCACGCTGACCAGTCGCGGCGTGGAGAACCTGCTGCGCTTCTGGCTCGGCGAGCGGGGATTCGGCACCTATCTGGACAACATCGAGCGCGAAGGGGGTGAGGCGTGAGCGACACCAAGAAACTCGTCGTCGATCCGTTGATCGACAACAATCCCATCACCCTGCAGATCCTCGGCATCTGCTCGGCACTGGCGGTGACCACATCGCTGAAGACCGCGCTGCTGATGTCGGTGGCGCTGACTACGGTGTGTGCGTTTTCCAATCTCTCGGTGAGCGCGATCCGCAATCACGCACCGTCGAGCATCCGCATCATCGTGCAGATGACGATCATCGCCTCGCTGGTGATCATCGTCGATCAGTTCCTCAAGGCCTTCGCCTACGACACCGCCAAGCAGCTGTCGGTGTTCGTCGGCCTGATCATCACCAACTGTATCGTCATGGGCCGCGCCGAAGCCTACGCCATGAGCAACCCGCCGCTGCCGAGTTTCTGGGATGGCGTCGGCAACGGTCTCGGCTACAGCCTGATCCTGATCGTGGTCGCCTTCATCCGCGAACTGTTCGGCGCCGGCAAGCTGTTCGGTGAGCAGGTCATCCCGGTGGTCAGCCAAGGCGGCTGGTACCAGCCCAACGGCATGCTGCTGCTGCCGCCTTCGGCGTTCTTCATCATCGGCCTGTTGATCTGGGCGATCCGCGAGTGGAAGCCGGCCCAGCAGGAGCGGCCGGATTACCAGATCCACGAAGTTCACGGTCACGGGGAGCGCGCCTGATGGAAGCCTTGCTCAGTCTCTTCGTCAAATCGGTTTTCATCGAGAACCTCGCGCTGTCCTTCTTCCTCGGCATGTGCACCTTTCTGGCACTGTCGAAGAAGATCGAAACCGCGCTGGGCCTCGGCGTGGCGGTGATGGTGGTGCAGACCATCACCGTGCCGGTCAACAACCTGATCCTCAACGGCCTGCTCGCCGAGGGCGCGCTGGCCTGGGCCGGCCTGCCGGATGTGGATCTCACTTTCCTCGGCCTGATCAGCTACATCGGCGTGATCGCCGCCATCGTGCAGATCCTCGAGATGTTCCTCGACAAGTACGTGCCGGCGCTCTACAACGCGCTCGGCGTATTCCTGCCGCTGATCACCGTGAACTGCGCCATCCTCGGCGGCTCACTGTTCATGGTCGAGCGCGATTACAGCTTCGCCGAGAGCGTAACCTACGGCATCGGCTCGGGTTTCGGCTGGGCGCTGGCGATCACCGCATTGGCCGGTGTGCGCGAAAAGCTCAAGTACAGCGACGTGCCGGCGGGCCTGCAGGGTCTCGGCATCACCTTCATCACCGTGGGTTTGTGTTCGCTGGGCTTTATGGCCTTCTCGGGCATCCAGCTCTAGGCCGCGGTAGAGAGGACAGGGCAGAACAATGGTAGAAATCGGACTCGGCGTAACCTTCTTCACCGCGATCGTGCTGGTACTGGTGGCAGTCATCCTGTACGCCAAATCCAAGCTGGTGGCCAGCGGCAACGTGAAGATCCTCATCAACAACGAGCGCGAGGTGCAAACCCCGGCCGGTGGCAAATTGCTCGGCGTGCTCGCCAACCAGGGCATCTTCGTGCCCTCGGCCTGCGGCGGCGGCGGCAGCTGCGCCCAGTGTCGGGTCAAGGTCTTCGAGGGTGGCGGCTCGCTGCTGCCCACCGAGACCGGCCACATCACCAAGCGCGAAGCGCGCGAGGGAGAGCGCCTCTCCTGCCAGGTGGCGGTCAAACAGGACATGCAAATCGGCATCCCGGAGGAAGTCTTCGGGGTCAAGAAATGGATGTGCACCGTGCGCTCCAATGACAACCGCGCCACCTTCATCAAAGAGTTGGTGCTGGAGATCCCGGACGGCGAATCGGTACCCTTCCGCGCCGGCGGCTACATCCAGATCGAGGCGCCGCCGCACCATATCCGCTACAAGGATTTCGAGGTGCCGGAGGAGTATCACGAGGACTGGGACAAGTTCGACATCTGGCGCTACGAGTCCAAGGTGGATGAGCCGGTGCTGCGCGCCTACTCCATGGCTAACTACCCGGAGGAGGAGGGCATGATCATGCTCAACGTGCGCATCGCCAGCCCGCCGCCGAACAACCCGGACGTGCCGCCGGGGCTGATGTCCTCCTACATCTGGAGCCTCAAGCCGGGCGACCAGGTGGAGATCTCCGGCCCCTACGGCGAGTTCTTCGCCAAGGAGACCGACGCGGAAATGGTCTTCGTCGGTGGCGGTGCCGGGATGGCGCCGATGCGCTCGCACATCTTCGACCAGCTCAAGCGCCTCAACTCCAAGCGCAAGATCAGCTTCTGGTACGGCGCGCGCTCGCTGCGCGAAGCCTTCTACGTCGAGGAGTTCGACAAGCTGGCCGAAGAGAACGACAACTTCCAGTGGCACCTGGCACTGTCCGATGCGCTGCCCGAGGAAATGTGGGAGGGCTACACCGGCTTCATCCACGAGGTGCTGTACGACAACTATCTCAAGGATCATCCGGCGCCGGAGGACTGCGAGTTCTACATGTGCGGCCCGCCGATGATGAACGCCGCGGTGATCAAGATGCTCAAAGATCTGGGCGTTGAGGACGAGAATATCCTGCTCGACGATTTTGGCGGCTGATTCCGCGCATCGCGACCGCTGCGACGGCGCTGCTGTCGTGGCGGCTTTCTTCGCCCGGCGAGGCGCCGCCACAGCGCTCTTTGCGGCACTGCTGATCGCGCTGACGCTGAGTGGCTGTGGCGGCGCGCCGGAACCCTGGCGGCTCTCCGGAGCCACCATGGGCACCAGCTACAGCGTGGTGGTGGTTGCGCCGCCGCAGGCGTTGTCGCGCCAGCAGCTGGCCGCGGACATCGACGCCGAGTTGCGCACCGTCAACCGGCAGATGTCCACCTATCAGCCGGACTCGGAGCTGTCGCGCTTCAACAGTCGCCGCGAACTGGACTGGTTTGCGGTGTCCGCCGAGCTGGTCGCGGTGGTCGCCGAGGCGCTGGAGATCGGCGAAATCAGCGCTGGTGCCTTCGATATTACCGTTGGTCCGCTGGTCAACCTGTGGGGATTCGGCCCGGGTGAAAATGCCGGCCGCGATAAACCGCCGACCAAACTTGAGATCGAGGCCGCGCTGGCGCGCAGCGGTGCCGAGTCGCTGACGTTGCGGCAAGCGCCGCCGGCGCTGGCCAAGTCACTGCCGGAGCTGTACATCGACCTGTCGGCGATCGCCAAGGGCCACGCCGTGGATCGTGTCGCAGAGTTACTTGAAGCGGCGGGTATCCTCAACTATCTGGTCGAGATCGGCGGCGAGCTGCGCAGCCGTGGCCAGAGCCCGCGCGGCGACGCCTGGCGGCTGGCGGTGGAGAAGCCCGCCAGCGATCAGCGCGCGGTGCAGCAGATTATCGCCGTGGGCGATGCGGCGGTCGCCACATCCGGTGACTATCGCAACTATTTCGAGCGCGGCGGAGTGCGCTATTCGCACACCATCGACCCGCGCAACGGGCTGCCGATTCGCCACGAACTGGCCTCTGTCACCGTGGTGCAGCCGCGCGCGGCGCGCGCCGACGCTCTGGCCACCGCACTGCTGGTGATGGGGCCAGAAGCCGGGTTGGAGCTGGCGCAGCGCCTGGCAATACCGGCCTATTTCGTGATTAAGGGCGAAGCGGGCTTCGAAACGGCATACAGCGATGCCTTCAAACCCCTGATGACCGGGGAGGATTAGCCGCCATGCAGATTTTTATTCTCAGCTTTGTGGTCGTCACCATCGCCGTCGCCGGCATGGCCGTGGGCGTGATCTTCAGCAATCGCGCCATCAAGGGCAGCTGCGGTGGCATCGGCAATATTCCCGGCATGCAAGGGCATGAGTGCCGCTGCTCCAATCCCTGCGAAAAGCGCAAGCGGCGCATCGCCAAGGCGGCCGCGGCACCGGCCACGGGCGCCACGGCGAATCGCGAAGAACACATCATCCGCCGCTTCTAGCGCGGCCACTGGCGCGGCAGCAGTGCGCGCCACAGCAAGGAGACGAGACAATGCTGCACTCGGTTTTGGTCAAGGACTACATGGCGTCCAACCTGGTCACCCTCAGCCCCGAGCAAGACATCATGTCAGCGATCGGCCTGATGGTTGCCAAGAGTGTCACCGGCGCCCCGGTGGTCGATGAGCGCGGCCGGCTGGTCGGCATCCTCTCCGATACCGACTGCATCCAGGCCGGTCTGAAATCGGGCTTCGATCCACACTGGCGCGGCCAGGTGAAGGACTTTATGTCCACCGAGGTGGAGACCATCGAGCACGACGCCAGCATCGTCGAGATCGCCGAACGCTTCATCCGCGATCGCTACCGGCGCTATCCGGTGATCGAGGAAAACCAGCTCGTTGGGCAGATCTCGCGCCTCGACGTGCTGCGCGCCCTGGAGCGGCTGCAGCACAGCGCCCCGGCCGCTCCCGGCAAGTCCAAGTTCTGATCCGTCGCGCGGCGCCGCGCGATGTTCACCGCCCGGCGCCGCCCGATCTGCTTCCCGGTCGCGCCACTGGTCGCGCCACTGGTCGCGCCACTGGTCGCGCCCCCGCCGCGCTCCCCGCCTGCGCCCTCGGCCCTGCCGCAGCGGCGGTCTTTGGCCGGTGCGCCGCGCCGCCTCAACGCCGGGCGACACTCCCACATCACTGCCGCACCGCCCGGCCCGGGCATCGTGCACCACTGGCGTCAAATGCGGATGCCGCCCGCAGCCGCTGACCGGCGCGCGCCTCAGCCGCTCGCGCCCGGCCCCCAGAGCAGTTCGTCCAGCGTCGGCTGCCAGCGGTAGCGGCGCAGATCGACGCGCCCGCCGGATAGCGACACACCCTCCTCGATGAGCCGCGCGCGCTGCTCGGTGAAGCCTGCCGAACCCTCGGCGAAAGCCAGCCGGCCGTCGGCGCGCAGCACGCGCTGCCAGGGCAGCGGGCGATTTGCCGGCGCCCTGCGCAGTGCCGTGCCCACCAGCCGCGCGCGTCGCGGCAGCCCGGCCAGCTCGGCGATCTGACCGTAGCTGGCGACGCGCCCGGGCGGTATTCGCGCCACCGCTGCCCAGATCCGCCGGTAGTTTTCGCTGGCTGGCGGCGCCACGCTTTGCGATTCGATCCGCCTGCGGGGTCGCCGGCCGGGCTGTCCGTCGCTGGCGCTCATGTCAGCCGCGGTTGCAACTGCTGGAGGAATTCGACCAGCGAGTCGGCCAGCACCTCCTTCGAGCCGCGGCCGACTTCCTCCAGCAGCACTGCGCCGCTGGCGTTGTCGATGCTGATAAAAAAAGCGCTGTCGTCCGGCTCGCAGGTGGCGATGAACAGTGTCGGCGGGCGCTTTTCGCGGCGCTGCGCGTGGAGGTGGCCGAGCAGGTTTTCCTGCAGGCGGGCGAAGTCGCGCTCGCTCCACGCCGCCAGCAGGTTCAGCTCGCCGCGCGGATGGCTGGTCGGCAGCGCGTCGCTGTAGTGGTGGGCGTAGTAGGCGCAGGCGTCCGGGTGCAGCTCGATCCCCAGCGCGTGGGCGATGTTGTCGAAGCTGCCCGGTGGCTGGCGGCGCACCGGCAGCCAGTCGATCAGGCCGTCGGCGTCCGCTGCCGAGCACTGGCAGGGCGAGGGCCAGTCGGGGTCAAAGGGCTGGCGCGGCGGGCCGCCGCGCTGCGCCCGGTGCAGCTCGACAAAGCGCTGCTGGATGTCCTCCAGCGCGGCGACGACTAGCTCGGCAGAAGCCGATTTGCCGGGCGGTTGTGTCGGCGGTGGCATGCGGCGGCTCGATGTGGCGGGCCGCCAGTGTACTCAGCGGCGGCGGGGCGAGGCCAGTGCCCCCAGCAGGCCGAGTAGCAGCAGTGGGCCGGGCGAGCCGCCGCCGTCGCTGGAGGGATGGGCGACACGGGCGTAGTCGTGTTCGACGATCACCTGCACCAGCGCCACCGGCGCGCGCTGCTCGCCGCTGCCGGCGGTGATGCCCAGCGCGTAGCGGTCGGCCAGCGGGCCGAGGCTGGCGACGCTGAGTTCGCCGCTCGCCGGGTCGATGCTGAAGTGCCCGGCATCGTTGCCGGAGATGATCTGGAAATCACTCGCTGCAGCGCCCTGCGGGCCGCTGGCGACCACCGTGCCGATGATCGCGCCGGGCGCGCTGTAGGCGTCGATGTCGAAGCGCTGGCCGGAGGGCACGATGGCGCGCTGCCGGGTGCCGCTGACGGCCACCGTGTCGCGGTCGATGTCGTTGTCCGGCAGGTAGTCGTAGGCCGTCGATTCGATGGCCGCGTAGACGTCCAGCCGGCCACTCAGATCCGGTGCGCTGAAGGCCGCCACCAGCTGACTGCTGGCGCCGGCGGCGAGGTTGTCGAGGCCGCAGTACAGCTCGCCCGTGTCGATGCACAGCCAGCCGATGCCACTGCTGTCGCTGAGGCTGGCGCCGGCGGGGATGGGGATGCGCAGGCCCAGTTCGCCGCTGTTGATCTCGCCGCGATTGGTGACCGTGGTGTGGATTTCGATGTTGTCGCCCGGCGCCAGCGCTGCCGGTGCGGCGCTGACGCTGACTGCCAGATCGGTGCCGTAGAGGCGGTTGGCGGCGGCGATGTCGCCGGCGGAGAGGCCGCTGCGCTGGCCGAAGCTGGCGTCGGCCGGCTGCACGGCGCTGATCGTCGGCTGGCCATTTTTGGAAAAGTAGTAGGCGCCGTAGTGCATGATCGAGTCGTGGTCGTAGTCGCCGAGGCTGAGACTGTCGTAGAGCCGCTGCTCGAAATTGTGCGACTTGCCGTCGCGCACGTTCTCCCAGTGGATCTGAATGTGGCTGTCGCGATCCGGCCGGTTGTGCTCGTGGTAGAGGCCGATGGCGTGACCGATCTCGTGGATGGCGCTGCCGGTGGAGCAGGACGAGCCCAGCCACAGCGACTGCGCGCCGCCGATGCGGCCGACGTAGGACGAGCAGCTGTTGCCACCGACGAAGCGCAGGTAGTCGGGGTGCTCGGTGGCATTGTCGGCATCGCGGACGATGAAGCGCAGGCCGGTGTTGTCCTCCCAGTGCCGGATGGCCGCCAGCACCCGTGAAGCGGCGCTGTCGGAGAGGCTGGCGGCAAATTCGTAGGGCACGACGCCGTGCTCCCAGCGCGCGCCGAGGCTGGCGCGACCGAAGCCGCGGAGGCCGTGTGCGGATCGCTCCAGCGGCAGCACGATGTCTCCTTCGACCACCGGCAGGCCGTCGATCTGCTCGTAGCTGATCTGCCGCCACTCGCCGCTGCGCGCCAGTTCCACCCAGGCGCTGCGCGGGCCTTCGGATTCTCCGCTGGCCAGCTCCGCAGCTTGTTCGCCAGTCTTCTGCGCGACCTTTCCGGTGGCCTGGACTGGCCCCAGCAAGGCGACCAGTAACAGTGGCAGCAGGTGGGTGGGGGTCGGCCTCGAACGCATGGTGTCTGTCCGCAATCACAGGGGCGCCGGGGCGCCGATGGGCCTGCTAGCGGACATCGTCAGGGGAAGCTTTAGGTCAGCGCCGGAGATTTGACGGGCGAGGTCGTCGGGCGGCGCGCCGTGCCTTGCGCGGGCGCGACTTGTTAATCCGGGGGTGGCTGTCCGGAGGCGGCGGGGGAGGGGATGTGGCCGCCCCGACCCGATTCGAACGGGTGACCTACCGCTTAGGAGGCGGTTGCTCTATCCAGCTGAGCTACGGGGCGGCTGGGCTGCCGGCGGTGACCGGCGCGGGCATTGTATCGCCGCTGCTGGCGGCGCGCGAGCGGCGCCGATATTTCGACGTGAGTCAAGCAGATGTCATGTGCGCGGCTGGCTAAAGATTGCCCCGTCGGCGCCGATCACTGGCCTCGAGTGCGCGGCCCGACAACGGCCGCCGAATGGTCTCAGTCGAGAGGAGAGTCACTGTGGATATTGCCACGCTCGTCGGATTGATCGGCGCTATGGGGGTGATTGTCGCCTCGATAACCATGGGTGGCCCGATCGGCATCTTCATCAATATCCCGTCCATCGTGGTGGTGGTCGGCGGCACCTTCTGCGTG
Source organism: uncultured Chromatiales bacterium (assembly GCA_965602395.1). Classification (GTDB taxonomy): domain Bacteria; phylum Pseudomonadota; class Gammaproteobacteria; order CBFCYW01; family CBFCYW01; genus CBFCYW01. The sequence continues at coordinate 27,870 of CBFCYW010000002.1, read as the reverse complement.
GTCATGCTGCGTTTCACGCTGGCCCAGTTTCTCGGCTCGTTCAAGGTCATGCTCAAGGCATTCATATTCAAGAGCACCGCGCCGCAGGATCTGATCACCGAGGCGGTCGAGCTGGCCAATGTGGCGCGCAAGGAAGGCGTGCTGGCGCTGGAGGGTCGCGAGATCAACCACCCGTTTCTGGCCAAAGGGATCGCCATGTGCATCGATGGCCACCCGCCGGAGGTGGTGCAGAAGATGCTCTCCAAGGACATCAATCTGACCATCGAGCGGCATGAAATCGGCGTCAACATGTTCAAGTCGTCCGGCGATGCCGCACCGGCGATGGGCATGATCGGCACGCTGATCGGCCTGGTGCAGATGCTCTCCAACATGGACGATCCCAAGTCCATCGGCCCGGCGATGGCGGTGGCGCTGCTGACGACGCTCTACGGCGCGGTGATCGCCAACGCCTTCGCGCTGCCGGTGGCGGAGAAGCTCAAGCTGCGCAGCAACGAGGAGCGGCTCAACAAGGCGCTGATTCTCGAATCGATTTCCGGCATTCAGGAGGGCGTCAACCCGCGGGTTCTGGAGCAGCTGCTGTCCACCTTCCTGCCGGAGAGCAAGCGTGAAACCGGCGACAAGTGAGGGAGCGCGCTGATGGACGACGAACAGGATTGTCCCGAATGTGAGGCCATGGCCGGTTGGGTGATGACCTTCGCCGACCTGATGTCGCTGCTGATGTGCTTTTTCGTGCTGTTGCTGGCCTTCTCCGAAATGGACATACAGAAGTACAAGCAGGTGGCCGGCTCGATGAAGTTCGCCTTCGGCGTGCAGCGCGAAATCAAGGCCGACGAGATCCCCAAGGGCACCAGCGTGATCGCCCAGGAATTCAGCCCCGGCGAGCCGAAACCGACGCCGATCAACCAGGTGCGCCAGATCACCACGGATGAGTTCAAGCAGAATCTGGATTTTTCCGACACCGACCAGAAGCACAACCAGTCGCAGGCCGACACCACCCTGGAGCAGGCGCAGCGCAAGCTGGAAGAGGAGGCGCAGATAAAGGCCGAAGAGGTGCGCAAGGCGCTGCAGAAGGAGATCGAAGAAGGCATCGTCGAGGTGCTGGCCAAAAAGGATCTGGTCATCATCCGCATCAACGAGCGCGGCTCCTTCACCTCCGGACGCGCTGACATCCAGCCCGGTTTCGTGCCGGTGATGCAGCGCGTATCGCGGGCGCTGAACGATGTCGAGGGCAAGATCATCGTCGCCGGCCACACCGACGACCGCCCCATCCGCACCCTGCAGTTCCCCTCCAACTGGGTGCTGTCCGCGGCGCGCGCCGCCAATGTGGTGCATTTCATGACCACCCGCGGCGGGGTCGCCGCAGCGCGCATGGAGATCCGCGCGCACGCCGACGTCGACCCGCTGGAGAGTAACGACTCGGCCGACGGTCGCTCGCGCAACCGCCGCGTGGAGATCATCGTCCACGGCAGCGACGGCACGGCCGAGGCGCTCGGTCAGTAGTGAGTGCGGCGCTGGCCGAAATATTGCTTGAACCGCACCGGGAAGCATCCAGCGGAGAATAATGATGAGCGACGGAGAACTGGCACAGCCGAGCGGCGACGAACGCCGCGACTACTTTCGCGTCAACGACGCCGTAGCCCTGCACGTCGAGCCCATCGACGCCGCCGATCTGCCGGCGCTGCAGGCGCGCTTTGACGACGAGCGCCTGCGCTTCGGCCTGGGCAATTACCTCGCCCACTGCAACGAGCAGCTGCTGCCGCAGCGCAAGCGACTCGAATCGCGCTACCCGGAAGTCGCCGAATACCTGCAGGCGCTGGAGCAGCGGCTGGACATGCTCGCCGGCCTGCTGGCCAGCGATGTCGGCCTCGAAGACGAGCCATCGCACGTCGCCAACATCAGCGGCAGCGGCATCGATTTCGCCTACCACCGTCCGCTGGCGGAGGGTGAGCACGCCCTGCTGCGGGTGGTGCTGTTTCCCGAGCAGGCGCGCATCCTCGCCATCGGCAGGGTGATGCACGCCGGTCACTACGAGGACAGCCAGCCGGCGGGCGGCCGCGATGGCGTCGGCCAGGCGCAGCAGTTCCGTGCCGGCATGCATTTCGAGCACATCCACGAAGCGGATCGCGAACGGCTGATCAAACACATTCACGGCCTGCAGATGCAGTCCCTGCGCGCGCGCCGCGACTGAGTACAGCGTGGCAGTGAACAGCGACCCGGGCGCTGCGGCGGCTACTGGCGCCGGCAAATCGGACAACGGCAAGCCGATCGACTGGGTGGAACTGCTCGGCGGCGAGCCGCTGCCGGCATCGGCGCAGCGCCTGCAGCACTGCCGGCGGCTGCTCGGCGGTCGCCACAGCAGCCTCGGCGACATCGCCGCGCTGATCCGCGCCGACGCCGCGCTCTCCCTGCACCTGCTGCGCCGCGTCAACCGGGTGCGCTACGACAACGGTCGCGATCCGGACGTGCTCAGCGTCGAGATCGCCGCCAATCTGCTCGGCGAACACGCCCTGCGCGACTGTCTGGCGAGCTGCCCGGAGCTGGACCAGCGGCTGCCGCCGGACGGCGCCCACGACAGCGCCCGGCAAGTCTATCTGCGCCAGCTCGATCGGGCCCGGCTGAGCGCCGCTGTGGCCGAGGCCGCGGCGCTGGCGCGCGGCGACCGCAGCGCCGGCGAGCTGTACATGCTGGCGCTGCTGCGCGGCGTGCCGGCGCTGGCGCTGGGCCTGCAGCGCCCCCGGCAGCTCGCCGAGCTGCGCCGGCTGGCGGCCGCCGGCCTGTCGCTGAACGCCGCCGCCAGCCGCGTGCTGGGGATGCCCTGGGAGGCGCTGCTGCAGCAGTTGCTGGTGCAGCGCTGGCACCTGCCGGCGACACTGTCACCGGCCGACGGCTGGCCGGCCGACGCGGGCCAGCGCGATATCGGCCCGCTGATCGCCGGCGAACTGGTCGCGCGCGCCGATGTGGCCGGCTGGCACGATAGCCAATTCAGCCATTGCGAGTATCTGCTCGGCGAGTATCTCTGGGCCGACCGCCACCGCGCCCGCGCGGTCTGGCAGCACGCCCTGCTCGCGGCCGCGCACAGCGGGGACTGGTGCGGTGACGCGCGAATGCTGCAGAGCCTGCTCGATCCGCCACCGCAGGCGGCGCCCGCTGAGGCACCCGCCGCGGTACCGCCAGAGCCAGTCCCGGCACAGCCAATCCCGGCACAGCCAATCCCGGCACAGCCAATCCCGGCACAGCCAGTCCCGGAACAGGCAGCCCCGGAACAGGCAGTCCCGGAACAGGCAGTCAGCGCAGAAGTCGCTCCGACTCGGGATGGCGACGGGGCATCCACGGAGGCCAGGCAAAGCGAATTGCCGAAGGCCGAATCTGCCGCTGCTAATCGCGCGCGCAATGTCGCCGATGCGCCTGCTCAGCCCGCCTCAAAACGCGCGCTGGCGGCGGCGATAAAGCTGCTGCGCGCCCAGCAGAGCAGCCCGGAGCCGGATGTTTCGCAGGTGTTGCGGGCCTTGCTGCACGGGCTCACCGATGGCGTCGGGCTGGCGTCGGCGGGAATCTTTGTCATCGATCGCAGCGATGATCTGCTGCGCGCGCGTGCCGTGCACGGATGCGATGCCGGCAGTCTGCGCGAACTGCGTTTGCAACGCGATCAGCGCTGGCTGACCGGGCAGGTGTTGCGCAAACCCTGTTATCTGCACGTCGATCCGGCGACGGCCGAGCGCTGGCGGGCGCGGATACCTGCGGGGCTGCGCGAAATCGGCTGGCAGCACGATTTTCTGGCCGCTTCGCTGTTCGCCGGCGAGCGGCCGCTGGCGCTGTTGCTGGCGCGCGGCGAGCTGCTGCGCGATGCCGACAGTGCGGTGCAGGCGCGCGGCTTGTACAAGCTGAGCAATCGCGCGCTGGCCAATTACGCGGCGCTCAAATTCGGCTCGCCCGGGCCCGGTACGAGTCGCTCCGCGGCAAAAGGCGCCGCACCCCGCGGCGCGCGGCGCTAGCCCTCGCGCGGAATCGCCGGCGGCTCTGCTACAATCCGCCGGTCGCGCGCCAGCGCTCCGAGAATTCCACCCGCCAATCGCCATGCGACGCCCGCGATGCGCCTGCTGATCTGCAACGATGACGGCTATCAGGCCGAGGGCATCCGCGTGCTCGCCGAAGCGCTGCAAGCCTGTGGCGAGGTGTCGGTGGTGGCTCCGGATCGCAACTGCAGCGCCGCCAGCCACTCGTTGACGCTGGCCATCCCGCTGCGCGCGCAGCGCCGCGATAACGGCTTCATCGCCGTCGAGGGCACGCCTACCGATTGCGTCCATCTGGCGCTCAACGGCCTGTTCGAGAAGCTGCCGGAGATGGTCGTCAGCGGCATCAACGATGGCCCCAACATGGGTGATGACGTGCTCTATTCGGGCACTGTCGCCGGGGCCATCGAAGGGCGCTTTCTCGGCCTGCCGTCGATCGCCATTTCCATGGAGACCTTCGATCCGCGTCACTACGCCACCGCCGGGCGGGTTGCGCAGGTGCTGGTGGCACGCCTGCGGCACAGCCCGCTGCCGGCGGACAGCATCCTCAACGTCAATGTGCCGGACCGCCGCTGGCAGGATCTGCGCGGCTTTCGCGCCACCCGCCTCGGCCATCGCCACAAGGCCGAGCCGGTGATCGAGCAGCGCGATCCGCGCGGCCGGCCGGTGTACTGGGTGGGGCCGGCGGGGGCCGAGGCGGATGCTGGGCCCGGCACCGATTTTCACGCCGTGCGCGAAGGCTACGTGTCGGTCACGCCGCTGCAGGTGGATCTCACCCGGCACGCGGCGCTGGGCGATGTCGGCGCCTGGCTGGAGGGCTGCCGGTGAAGCTCAGCCGGGCGCAGATCGAAGGCATCGGCATGACCTCGCAGCGCACCCGCAACCGGCTGGTGGCGCGGCTGCGCGAGCGCGGCATCAGCGACCAGCGGGTGCTCGCCGCCATCGCCCGCACGCCGCGCCACCTGTTCGTGGATGAGGCCATGGCGCATCGTGCATACGAGGACACGGCGCTGCCGATTGGCTACGGGCAGACTATCTCCCAGCCCTACGTGGTGGCGCTGATGACCCAGCTGATGCTCGGTGGCGGGCGCCCGCAGCGGGTGCTCGATGTGGGTACCGGCTCCGGCTATCAGGCCGCGATCCTCGGCCAGCTGGCCGAGCGGGTGTTCAGCGTCGAGCGCATCGGCGACCTGCTCGGTCTGGCCGGCGAGCGTTTCGCCGCGCTGGGCTACGACAATATCGAGGCGCGCCACAGCGATGGCGGCTGGGGCTGGCCGGAGCAGGCACCTTTCGATGGCATCCTCGTCGCCGCCGCCGCCGAGGAGTTGCCGCCATCGCTGTGCGAGCAGCTCGCCGAGGGCGGGCGGATGGTGATCCCGGTGGGCGGTCAACGCGCGGCGCAGTCGTTGCTGCTGGTGACGCGCGACGCCGACGGCCTGCACTCGGAAGTGGTCGAGCTGGTGCGTTTCGTCCCCTTCCTTGGCGGCTGCACCTGAAGTCCCGGCATTTGTCCCTGGCTGCCCGGTCGCTGCACAGCGAAACTGAGCGGCCCGTCAAGCACTGTGCATATACCACGGTTCAAAATTGGCTATTTCCAATAGCCATAGAAAGTTAGCGAAAATAATGAATCTTTTTTCTAGACTATATAACATGACACTGGCGTGGGCCGGTCACCGCCTCGCCGAGCGCTATCTGGCGGTGCTCAGCTTCATGGAATCGTCGTTTTTTCCGATTCCGCCGGATGTGATGCTGATACCGATGGTGGTGCGCCGGCCGGAGCGCAGCCTGCGACTGGCGACCCTGACCACTCTGGCTTCGGTGCTCGGCGGCTTGTTCGGCTACGCGATCGGTTATTTCGCCTTCGAGAGCCTCGCGCCGCTGCTGCAGGAGTGGGGTTACTGGGAACGCTACCAGCAAGTGGTGGCATGGTTTGACGAATGGGGGATCTGGGTGGTGTTTGCCGCAGGATTTTCACCGCTGCCCTACAAGTTGTTCACCGTGGCGGCTGGCGCACTGACGCTGGCCCTGCTGCCGTTCCTGCTCGCCTCGTTCATCGGCCGTGGCGCACGCTTCTATCTGGTCGCACAGCTCACCGCTGCCTTCGGGCCGCGCGTCGAACCGCTGATCCGCCGCTATGTGGAGCCACTGGGCTGGGCGATGGTCGCCCTGCTGGCGGCGGCGGTAATTTGGGGCATGCGGGGCTGACGCATGTGGTGCGCGACGCGATTCCTATCGATTCTGCCCCTGGCTGCGGTGCTGCTGCTGGTCGGCTGTGCCGGTGGTTCGCGCCCTTATAGTTACGAGATCGACCCCAATATCTACATCGTGCAGAGCGGCGATACGCTAGAGGCGATCAGCTGGCGCTATCAGGTGCCGATTCGCGATCTGGTGCTGTGGAACAATCTGCAGGCCGGCGCCGATCTGCGCCCCGGCGCGCGGCTGATGGTGCGCCGTCCGCCGCAGGTACTCACCGAGCGCGGCACCAGTATCCCGCGCACAGCGCCGCGGGCAGAGACGCGACCCGCAGCGCGGGCCAGCGGCCAGCAAACCGCCGCCAGTGGCAACAGCGCTTCGCCAGTGGTGGTCAGCCGTCCCTCCAGCAAGGTGGTGCGCGACAGTGTGGCGGCGCGACCCACCAGTGTGCAGCCTGCACCGCGTGCGCGAGTGGTGCCGCGCGAGGTGGTGCAGACCCCCGCGGTGGCGCCGCCACGGCCGGCGCCGCCGATTGCGCCGGTACCGGGCAATGTGCCGGCGACCACCGCTCGGGTTTCCGGCATCACGTGGCAATGGCCGGTGAATGGGCGCTTGGTGAGCAGTTTCTCCAACGGTCAACCGGGTCGTCAGGGGCTCAAGATCGCCGGGCAGGTGGGCCAGCCGGTGCGCGCCGTGGCCGATGGACAGGTGGTCTACAGCGGCACCGGGCTGGTGGCCTACGGCAAGCTGGTGATCGTCAAGCACAACGGTCGTCTGCTCAGTGCCTACGGCCACAATCAGCGTTTGGCGGTCAACGAGGGCGATACGGTGCGCGCTGGCCAGGTGATCGCCTACATGGGTGAGGATGAGGAGCGTCGCGCCCGCCTGCATTTTGAGATCCGCAAAGACGGCAAGCCCGTCAATCCCGCCATCTATCTGCCAAGGCTTTGAGCGCCCGCTAGCGGGTGAATGATCCGTAGCCCATCATGGGCTATCTGCACAAGTAATTGGCACGATTTCTGCTGCTTATCTCTCCAGAAGCGAAAGACGTCAAAAAATTTGCGCGATGGCCGCTAAGTCGGTGTCGAGCCAATCGGATGACGATCGCCACTCGATGGGAACGGGAGAGAACGACCATGGCCAAGAGTCAGCACGCAGAATGGGAACTGGTTGAAGAGCCGGCCGCGGACAATGCCGCGGACAACACTACCGGGCAATCCAGCGAGACAGCCGAACGCGCGGATGCCTATGAGTGCCAGGAAATTGGCGGCAAGCGCCGCTACGCCGCTGGCAAGGTGAGCAGCCGTGAAATGGATGCCACCAAGCTCTACCTCAAGGAGATCGAATTCTCCCCGCTGCTCACCGCAGACGAGGAGAAGTACTACGGCCGGCTGGTGCAAAAGGGCGAGATGGCGGCAAGAAAGAAGATGATCGAGTGCAATCTGCGCCTGGTGGTGAAGATCGCGCGCCGCTACATGAACCGCGGACTGCCGCTGGCGGATCTGATTGAAGAGGGCAACCTCGGCCTGATCCACGGCGTGGAAAAGTTCGATCCGGAGCGCGGTTTCCGCTTCTCTACCTACGCCACCTGGTGGATCCGCCAGACCATCGAGCGTGCGCTGATGAACCAGACGCGCACCATCCGCCTGCCGATCCACGTGCTCAAGGAGATGAACGTCTATCTCAAGGCACAGCGTCGTTTGCAGCAGACGCTGGATCACGAACCCACCGCCGAAGATATCGCCGTGTTGCTGGATCGGCCGGTGGAGGATGTCACCCGCATCCTGTCGCTGCAGGATCGCGTCGGCTCCGTTGATGTGCCGGTGGGTAAGGATGGCGATCGCCAATTGCTTGACATCATCCCCGATGAGCACTGGGAGGAGCCCACCACCACGCTGCAGGACGAGGCAGTGCACGCCAACATGGCGGGCTGGCTCGACGGGCTGGAGAGCAAGCAGCGCGAGGTTGTGGTGCGCCGCTTTGGCCTGCAGGGCCACGAGCGCAGCACGCTGGAGGAAGTCGGCCGCGAGCTGGGTGTTACCCGCGAGCGGGTGCGTCAGATACAGATGGAAGCGCTGAGGCGGCTGCGGCGGGCGATGGAAAACTGCGGTTATTCTGCCGAATCACTGTTCTACGCCTGAGTGCCCGCGGCGGTAAACGCCCATTTCGCCGCTTGCGTGCTGGGCGATAGCACCCGGAGCGCCCGATTATTCAAGCTCGATAGGCAACAGCGCCGCGACAACGCGGCGCTGTTCGCTTGCCAGCAGATTGTAGGTTCGGCAAGCGGCCGCCGAGTCCATCACCTCTATTCCCATGCCTCGGCGGGCAAGATCTGACAAAAAATTGGCACTCGGGAAGCGTTGTCGAGCACCGCTGCCGAGCAGCAAAATCTCCGGTTTAAAACCCAGTGCAACATCGATATGTTCTTCATTTAACGAAGAAATATCGCAACACTCCCACTCCGCGACCGATTCTGGCGAGACAATGATCGCCTGGCTGTACGTCACTCCATTGACGCTGATCTGCCCCGGCGCGTAGCGCTCGATGCGCTGTATTGACGAATTGTCGTCCCGCGTCAGTTTCATCCGCTCCTCTCCCCTCAGCCTTTCTGGCCGCGCTCGCTACGGCGTGCTTTGCGGTGTGCAGCAGCCGGCTCAGGCGCGCCGCCGCCACAGTAAACGCCACCAGAGTGACGCTGATAAATTGCGACGCCTGCAGGTATAATGGCACGCCTTTTTCAGACCCGTGTCCAGTCGCCAGCGGCAGCGACGGACGAGAGGAGCCTCCTTTGGACAGTCATTTTCAGCGCATCGGGCGCTTGCCGCCCTATGTGTTCAGCATCATTGGTGATTTGCGCGTCGCCGCCCGTGCGCGCGGTGAGGACATCATCGATTTTGGCATGGGCAACCCGGACCAGCCCACGCCGCAGCACATCGTCGACAAGCTCTGCGAAGCCTCGCAGCGCGGCGACACCCATCGCTATTCGACCTCCAAGGGCATCCCGCGCCTGCGTCGCGCGATCTGCCGCTGGTACTCGGACAAGTACGACGTGCAGCTCGACCCGGACCGCGAAGCCATCGTCACCATCGGCTCCAAAGAAGGGCTGGCGCACCTGGCGCTGGCCACCACCGGCCCCGGTGACTCGGTGTTGGTGCCCAATCCGGCCTACCCGATCCACCCCTACGGCTTCGTGATCTCCGGCTGCGACATCCGCCACGTGCCGATCGTCCCCGGCGGCGATTTCTTCGCCGAGCTGACCAAGTCGATCCACGACACCTGGCCGACGCCGAAGATGCTGGTGCTCAACTTTCCGGCCAACCCCACCGGCCACTGCGTGGAGCTGGATTTCTTCGAGCAGGTGGTCGAGATCGCCCGCGAGCACAAGATCTGGGTGGTGCACGATCTGGCCTACGCGGAGATCTGCTTCGATGGCTACGTCGCGCCGTCGATCCTCCAGGTACCCGGTGCCAAGGACATCGCCGTCGAGTTCTATTCGCTGTCCAAAACCTACAACATGCCCGGCTGGCGGGTCGGATTCATGTGCGGCAATCCGGATCTGGTAGCGGCGCTGGCGCGAATGAAATCCTATCTCGACTACGGCACCTTCACGCCCATCCAGGTGGCTTCGATCGCTGCGCTGGAGGGCGATCAGAGCTGCGTCGCCGAGATCCGCGACATGTACCAGCGTCGCCGCGACGTGCTCTGCGAGGGGCTCGGCAACATCGGCTGGGCAGTGGAGAAGCCGAAGGCGACCATGTTCGTCTGGGCGCGGATTCCGCCGGCCTACCGCGAGATGGGCTCGCTGGAGTTCTGCAAGAAGCTGCTCGCCGAGGCCAAAGTGGCGGCTTCGCCGGGGGTTGGCTTCGGCCACTACGGCGACGACTATCTGCGCTTCTCGTTGATCGAAAACGAGCACCGCACCCGCCAGGCGATCCGCGGCATCCGCGATATGTTCCGCAAAGACAACATCCTCCAGGAGTGAACCCCTTGAATCCGGTAAAAGTCGGCCTGCTCGGGCTGGGTACGGTCGGGCAGGGCACGGTCAACGTGCTGCTGCGCAACGCCGAGGAAATCAGTCGCCGCGCCGGGCGCGGCATCGTCGTCAGCCGCGCGGCGATCCGCGACCTGCCCAAGGCGCGCGCGCTGGGCTATGACGATCTCGCCCTGAGCTGCGATCCGCAGGATGTGGTCGACGATCCCGAGATCGCCGTGGTCATCGAAGTGATGGGCGGTTACGAGCCGGCGCGCACACTGGTGTTGCAGGCCATCGAAAACGGCAAGCACGTGGTCACCGCCAACAAAGCGCTGATCGCCCTGCACGGCAACGAGATCTTCGCCGCGGCGCAGCGCAAGGGGGTAATGGTCGCCTTTGAGGCCGCGGTCGCCGGCGGCATCCCGGTCATCAAGGCGGTGCGCGAAGGACTCGCCGGCAACCGCATCGAGTGGCTGGCCGGGATCATCAACGGCACCGGGAATTTCATTCTCAGCGAGATGCGCGACAAGGGTCGCGATTTCGACGACGTGCTGCGCGAGGCGCAGCAACTGGGCTACGCCGAGGCCGATCCGACCTTCGACGTGGAGGGCATCGACGCCGCTCACAAGCTGACGATTCTGGCCTCCATCGCCTTCGGTATCCCGCTGCAATTCAAGGCGGTGTACACCGAGGGCATCAGCCGGATCAGCCGCGAGGACGTCGAATACGCCGCCGAGCTGGGCTATCGCATCAAACATCTGGGCATCGCCCGCCAGAGTGGCGCCGGCATCGAGCTGCGGGTGCACCCGACGCTGATCCCCGAACGCCGCCTGATCGCCAACGTCGACGGGGTGATGAACGCGGTGCTGGCGTGGGGCGACGCGGTCGGCCCGACCCTCTACTACGGCGCCGGCGCAGGTTCCGAGCCGACCGCTTCGGCGGTGGTCGCCGATATCGTCGACGTGGTGCGCACGCTGACCGCCGACCCGGAAAATCGCGTGCCGCACCTGGCCTTCCAGCCCGATGCGCTGGGCGATCACCCGATCATCGGCATCGAGCAGGTCCAGACCAGCTTCTTTTTGCGCCTGCAGGCTGAGGATCGCCCCGGGGTGATGGCCGACCTGACCGGTATCCTCGGCGAGCTGGGCATCAGCATCGAGGCGATGATCCAGAAAGAGCCACTGGACGGCAGCCCGACAGTGCCGGTGATCCTGCTCACCCGGCGGGTCACCGAGGGCTTGATGGATCAGGCGCTGCGGCGCATCGAGGCATTGCCCTCGATCACCGGCTCGATAAGACGTATCCGCGTCGAGTCGCTCGGCTGAGCGCGCTTCCCTTTCAGAAACCAGATTTACGGAAACCAGATCGATGGCAAACCGCTACACCGGACTGATCGAGCGCTACGCAGAGCGTCTGCCGGTCACCCAGAACACGCGCCTGATCAGCCTCGGCGAGGGCAACACGCCGCTGATCAAGCTGGACAACATAGTCAGCGAACTCGGCATCGACGTTGCGATGTACGTCAAGTACGAGGGCCTCAACCCGACCGGCTCGTTCAAGGATCGCGGCATGACCATGGCCGTCACCAAGGCCGTGGAAGAGGGCGCCAAGGCGATCATCTGCGCCTCCACCGGCAACACTTCGGCGGCCGCCGCGGCCTATGCCGCGCGCGCCGGGATCAGCGCCTTCGTGCTGATCCCCGAGGGCAAGATCGCGATGGGCAAACTGGCTCAGGCGATGATGCACGGCGCGATCATCATTCAGATCCGCGGCAACTTCGACGACGGCATGCGGCTGGTGAAGGAGGTCGCCGAGCACGCCCCGGTGAACATCGTCAACTCGATCAACCCCTACCGCCTGCAGGGGCAGAAGACCGCCGCTTTCGAGATCGTCGACGAGCTCGGCGACGCCCCCGACTACCACTGCCTGCCGGTGGGCAACGCCGGCAACATCAGCGCCTACTGGATGGGCTACAGCGAGTACGCCGGGGATGGCGTCGCCAGCCGCCGCCCGGTGATGTGCGGCTATCAGGCCAGCGGCGCGGCACCCTTTCTGCGCGGCGGCCCGGTGGCGCAGCCGGAGACCGTCGCCACCGCGATCCGCATCGGCAACCCGCAGAGCTGGGACAAGGCCTGGGCGGCGCAGAGCGAATCCGGCGGCTGGTTCGATGAGCTCGGCGACGATGAGATCCTCGCCGCGCAGAAGCTGCTCGCCCAGCGCGAGGGCGTGTTCTGTGAACCGGCCTCTGCGGCCTCGGTGGCCGGCGCGCTGCGCGATCTCAAATCCGGCAGGATCGCCGCTGGCAGCAGTCTCGTCTGCACCCTCACCGGCCACGGCCTGAAAGACCCGGACACCGCCATCGCCCAGTGTTCGCCCGGTGGCGAAGCGCCGATGATCACCGTGCCCGCCGAGCTGGATGCGGTGCGCGAGGCGATCGTCGGCAACCTGGCCGACTGAGTCTCGACGCTCGATACTGGAGGGCAGGCCGTGCGCGCACTATTGTTCATGCTGATCGCGGCCGCGGCCTGCCTGTTACTCGCCCATATCACCCCCGACGACCGCCCCGAGCTGCGCCTGCTGCGCTTCGCGCTGCGCCTGTTCGGCGCCTTTTTCCTCGGCCTGCTGGCGGTCGCCGTGGTGCGCGCCTTCCTCGGCTACAACTGAGCCCCCCGCCCGCTCGCCACCTATCGGCAGCGGTTAAAGCCGCACCCGCGCACGCCGCTAGCCGCTGAATTACCACTTCCCGCAGCGGGGCGCCGCCGTGACCGATCCCTTGTCGACGACCGCTCAGGCGGCGCAGGAGAGCATTCTCTGCGTCGACGATGAGCGGCCGATCCTGTCCGCATTGCGCCGCCTGCTGCGTCGCACCGGTCACCCGGTGCTGCTCGCCGGCAGCGGCGCCGAGGCGCTGCAGATACTCGCCGCGCGTGGCGACGATGATCCGGTGGCGCTGGTGATCAGCGATATGCGCATGCCGCAGATGAGCGGCGCCGAGCTGCTCGAACAGGTGGCGCAGCGCTGGCCGGACAGTCAGCGCATTCTGCTCACCGGGCAGGCCGATCTCGACGCCACCGTCGCGGCGATTAATGAAGGCCGCATCTGTCGCTATCTGAACAAACCCTGGGGCGACCGCGAGCTGCTCGAAGCGGTGGCCGCGGCGCTCGCCGAGCGGCGGCACAAACTGCGCGCGCGTGCCGACCACCGTTCTCTGCGCGAGGACAAGGCGCGCCTTGAGCAGAGCCTGCGCGAGCAGGCCTGCGAGTTGCTGCACACGCGCAGCTACCAGCCGCTGACCCGGCTACCCAATCGCAACCTGCTGCTGACGCGGATCGGCGCCGCGCTGGCGGCGGATGGCGACGATCGCCGCGGCCAGCAGCTGGCGGTGCTCTGCGTGGGGCTGGAGGGGCTGCAGCGGATCAGTGAATCGCTCGGCTACGAGGCCGGCGATGCGCTGCTGTTGCTGGTCGCCGAGCGGTTGCAGTCGCTCATGCCCGGCGCCGACACGGTGGCCCATTTCGGCGGTGAGCAATTCGGCCTGCTGCTGTGCGGCACGCAGGCCGCGGAGGAGGCCGGGCCGCTTGGCGACAGGCTGCTCCAGCAGCTGGGCATGCCCTACGTCTACCAGGGGCAGGAGCTGTATCTCGGCGCCAGCATCGGCATCGAGGTTCAGCGCAGCGCCGCGCCCGCCGGCTCCGGCGGCGCTGAGGCCGATCTGATTCTGCGCAACGCCGAGGCCGCGCAGCGGCAGGCGCGCGCCGAGGGCGGCAATCGCTGCTGTCGCTTCGATGTGCAGATGAATCTGCGCACCGCACGCAAGCTGGCGATGGAAGTGGAGCTGCGCCGCGCGCTCGCCGAGGGCGAGCTGTGCCTGCACTACCAGCCGCGGGTGCGCTGGCTGCCGGACGGCGATGGCGGCGGCATCCGCACCCTCGCCGCCGAGGCACTGCTGCGCTGGCAACACCCGGAGGACGGCTTGATACCACCGGGCCAGTTCGTCCCGGTGCTGGAGGAGACCGGGCTCATCGAACGGGCCGGCGACTGGTTGATCGGCGAAGCCTGCGCCACGCTGGGGCGGCTGCGCGCAGCGGGTTTCGGCGACATCGGCGTGGCCGTCAATCTCTCCGCGCGGCAGTTCGACAGCGGCCGCCTCGCCGATCTGATCCAGTCCCACTGCACCGCCCACGGCGTGGCCACCGACGCCGGGCTGCTGGAGCTGGAGATCACCGAAAATCTGCTGATGCGGGATGTCGGCAGGGCCGATCAGACCCTGCGCGGGCTGGCCGACGCCGGCTTTGTCATCGCCATCGACGACTTCGGCACCGGCTATTCATCGCTCGGCTATCTGGCGCGATTCCCGGTCAGCTGCCTGAAGATCGATCGCTCATTCGTGATCGACATCGATCACAGCAGCACCGCCCAGGCCATCGTCCGCGCGGTCACATCGCTGGCGCAGGCACTGGGTCTGCAGCTGATTTGCGAAGGCGTGGAAACCGCAGCCCAGCGCGACGCGCTGTTCGCGCTGGGCTGCGATGAATTCCAGGGATTCCTGTTCAGCCGACCGCTGGCGGAGGGCGATTTCCTCGCCTGGCTGGTGGCGGAGAGAGACCACCTCGCGGACGCCGGTCGGCACCGGCAGGCCAGGCGCGCATGAAAGGCATCGTTTACACCCTGTTCAATGATCTGGTCGAAGAGCGCTTCGGCCTCGCGGTCTGGGACCAGCTGTTGCAGCGCTGCGAGCCGGCATCCGGTGGCATCTACACCGCCGCTGACACCTACCACGATGACGAACTGGTGGCCATGGTCGGTGAGCTGTCGGCGATCACCGGCGTGCCGGCGGCGGCACTGATCAGCGCCTTCGGCGAATTCAGCCTGCCGGTATTCGCCCGCCAGTTTCCGCAACTCTTCGAGGGGCACGACGCCAAATCACTGCTGCAATCGGTGCACGAGGTGATCCACGTCGAGGTGAAAAAACTCTACCCCGGTGCTTTGCCACCGATGTTCGACTACGAAGACCCGGCGCCGGATCGGCTGGTGATGTGCTATCGCTCGCCGCGCAGGCTGTGCGCCTTCGCCGAAGGGCTGATCAAGGGCGCTGCGCAGCACTATGGCGTGGTCATCGAGCAGCAGCACACGCGCTGCATGCACCGTGGCGATGATCACTGCCGGTTCGAGCTGAGCTTCGCTGGCGCGCATGTCGAGCACGGCTGACGACGCCGCGGCGCTGCGCCGCGCCGAGCGGGCCTGGCAGCGCGAGAAGGCGGCCCGCAAGCGCGCCGAGCAGCTGCTCGAAGACAAGTCGCGCGAGCTGTACGCGGCCAATGTGGATCTGCGTCGCCAGTACGCCGCGCTGCACAGCCATGCCATCGAGATGGAACTGCTGCATGAAATCGCCCAGCTGGCGCAGTGCGAGGGCAGCGTCGATGACGTGCTGCAGCAGTTCGTGGCACTGGTCTGCGCCAAGTGTGAGTGGACGCTCGGCCAGGTCTACGCGCCGGCCTGGCAGGGCGGCGTCGTCGCCGGTCTCGGTGATGTCGTCGATTGCGCGGCCGGCCAGGCAGCCGACGGCGACGACGCCCAGCAGCTGCTGGCCTGCACCGCTATCTGGTGTGTCGCCGAGGGCCAGCGGGATGACTACCGCAAATTTCGCCGTCTCAGCAAAAACTACCGCTTTCGTCTCGGCGAAGGTCTGCCGGGTCGCGTTTGGCAGAGCGGCGAAGCGGCCTGGATCGAGCGCCTCGCCGAAGATGACAACTTCCCGCGGCTGCGCGGCGGTGACAACTGCGGACTGGAGTGCGGCCTGGCCGTGCCGCTGCGGGTCGATGGCCAGCTGGTCGCGGTGGTCGAATTTTTCTCCAGCCGCCCGCGCAGCGAAGATCAGGCGCGCAGCCGCATCGTTTCCACCGCGGCGATGCAGCTGTCACTGGGGCTGGAGCGGCGCCGCGCGCAGGTGCAGATCCGCGACAATTACGCCCGCCTGCAACACGCCATCGCCGAGCTGCAGCAGACCCAGGCGCAGCTGGTGCAGTCGGAAAAGCTCGCTTCGCTGGGGCAGATGGCCGCCGGCGTGGCGCATGAGATCAACAACCCGCTGAGCTTCGTCAACAGCAATCTGGGCATGCTGCGCGAATACCTCGGCGGCTATCGCGAAACGCTCGCCGCCAGCCGCAAAGCGCTGGCCGAGCTGCGCGACGGCGACGCCGGGACTGCGCTGGCGCGCGCTGCGGATGTCGAAGCGCTGTACGCCGCACACGATCTGGAGTTTGTCGAGCAGGATATCGATGAGCTGCTGGCCGACGCGCTCGATGGCACCCGCCGGGTCCGCGATATCGTCTGCGACCTGCGCAATTTCTCCCGCGTCGACGAGGGCGATCGCGCTGATTTGGATCTCAACGACTGCGCCCGCTATGCGTTGAAGATCACCCACGCCGAGCTGGCCCGCCACGCTGAGGTGGTCTGCGATTTTGCCGAACTGCCGCCGATCCACGCCAGCGCCGGGCAGCTTGGCCAGGTGCTGATCAACCTGCTGGTCAACGCCAGCCAGGCGGTTGCCAGCCAGCGTGCGGCGCTGCAGGCCGCCGGCGCGGCCGACCGTCCGGGGCGCATCCACCTGAGCACTGCGCAGTGTGGCGACGACGCAGTACAGGTGGTGATCAGCGATAACGGCAGCGGCATCTCCGAGCCGGCACTCGACAAGCTGTTCACCCCTTTTTTCACCACCAAGCCGGAAGGCGAGGGCACCGGCCTCGGCCTGTCTGTCTCCTACGGTATCGTGCAAAAGCACGGCGGGCGCATCGAGGTGGACAGCGCACCGGGGCGCGGCACCACTTTCAGCGTGATCCTGCCGCGGGCGACGGCGGCGAACGCCGCGCTCAACGATTGATCCGGCCCGTCACCCGCTTGTGCTAACGTCGCCCCGCGGCCCGTCTTCGCCGGCTTTTCCGCTTGGAGGGTGATGGTGAAATTTCTGGTTTTTCAGCACATCGATTGCGAACACCCCGGCGTTTTTCGCGATTTTCTCGCTGCCGATGGCATCCAGTGGGAGGCCGTCGAGCTCGATGCCGGCGAGCCCATCCCGGCGCTGCAGGGCTACGACGCGCTGTGGGTGATGGGCGGCCCGATGGATGTCTGGGAGGAGGCCGAGCACCCCTGGCTGGTGGCGGAAAAAGCGGCGATCCGCGAAGCGGTGGTCGAGCGTGGTCTGCCCTATCTGGGGCTGTGCCTCGGCCACCAGTTGCTCGCCGAAGCGCTCGGTGGCGAGGTCGGCCCGGCGGCCGAGGCGGAGATCGGCATCCTGCCGGTGGAGATCAGCGCGGCCGGCGGCGCCTCGCCGTTTCTGCGCGGGCTGCCGGCGAGCCTCGAATCGCTGCAGTGGCACAGCGCCGAAGTGCTGCGCGCGCCGGCACAGGCCCGGGTGCTGATGCATTCGCCGGCCTGTGCGGTGCAGGCGCTGAGCTTCGGCGAGCACGCTTTCAGCGTGCAGTTTCACCTCGAGCTGACCGCCGGCACGGTGCGCGACTGGGGCCGCGTGCCGGCCTATCGCCAGGCGCTGGAGCGCAGCCTCGGCAGCGCTGCGCTGGCGTCGCTCGATGCTGCGGCCGCGCAGCGCATGGCTGATTTCAACACTAATGCGCGGCGCCTCTACGACAACTGGATGGCGTCGGCCTGCGGCCGCTGAGGGGGCGCGCAAAGGCCGGCCGGGCTGCTCGCGCTGGCTGCCGATTCGCATAACCGCAGCTCATTGCAGCGCGCACAAAATGGCGTTTGCAGTCGGCCCGGGGGCTGCGCAAAGTTCGCGCTTCGCCACCCCCGCCAGGCATCTCGCCGGGCGCCTGTGGCGGGATTGATCACCCGCCGCCCAGCGCGGCTCCCCGGAGGACAGCGCCCATGAGCACCACCCAGACCATCGACACCCGCCTGCTCTCGCGCAGCGCCATCGACGCCGTGCAGCGACCGATCCGCGAGGCCAGCGGCATGCCCAACGCGGCCTACACCAGCGCCGAATTTTTCAGCGCCGAGCGCGACGTGCTGTTCGCCAACAGCTGGGCCTGCGTCGGCTTCGCCAGCGACATCCCCGAGCGCGGCTACGCCCAGCCGCTGTCGCTGATGGGTCTGCCGCTGGTGGCGCTGCGCGATCGCAAGGGCGTGTTGCGGGTGTTCCACAACGTCTGCAGCCACCGCGGCCACAAGCTGGTCAACGAGCCCTGCAAGACCCAGGGCATGGTGCGCTGCCCCTACCACAGCTGGACCTACGGCCTGGATGGCTCGCTGCGCGGCACGCCGCACATCGCCGGCACCGGCGAGCACGAACTGGACGGCTTCGACAAGTCCGCACACGGCCTGAAGCCGCTGCGTTCGGCGCAGTGGATGGACATGATCTTCGTCAACCTCTCCGGCGACGCCCCGGAATTCGCCGAGCACATCGCGCCGCTGGCGGCGCGCTGGGCGCAGTTCTGGGGCGACGATGGCCTCGACCAGCTGCGCCGCGTCAATATGGGCGGCTCGCTGCAGGTGGAGGTCGGCGCCAACTGGAAGCTGGCGGTGGAGAACTATCTGGAGAGCTACCACCTGCCGTGGGTTCACCCGGCGCTGAACAGCTACTCGCGGCTGGAGGATCACTACAACATCACCCTCGACGACCGCTTCGCCGGGCAGGGCAGCACCGCCTATCTGCTCGCCGATGTCGCCGGCACCAGCCTGCCGCGCTTCCCCGCCTGGCCGCAGGATCGCCTCAAGCACGCCGAGTACATCGCCGTGTATCCCAACGTGCTGCTCGGCGTGCAGGTTGACCACGCCTTCGCGATGATCGTCGAACCGGTCGCCCCGGATCACAGCGTCGAGCACCTGCAGCTCTACTACGTGGGCGATGAATCCTGCGGCGACGAATACGCCGCGGCGCGCACCGCGACCCTGGAATCCTGGCGCACGGTGTTCTCCGAGGACATCAGCGCGGTCGAGGGCATGCAGGCCGGGCGCAGCTCACCGGGCTTTGGCGGCGGCGTTTTCTCGCCGGTGATGGACGCGCCGACACATCACTTCCACCAGTGGACGGCGGAGCAGTTGCAGGTGGCTGTGGCGGGTTGAGCGGCGGCGATCGGCGCGCCGATGGGCGCCTGCGGTATCCGTCGTCGGCGCCCGTTGGTACTGCTTGATCTGCACGTGCCCGATAGCGATGCGTACGAAACCCTGGCGTCTGTGCCGGGGCGCACACGGGGTTCGCCGGTGGTTGTGCTTGCCAGCGCCAATGACACCCATCTGATCGAGCAGGCGCTCGGCATGGGGCAGAATGGATCAGGGGAGGGCATGGGGTTCACTAATGCCCGCCTTTTGATTCGCCACCACGCTGGAGATATTTAGTGCGATTCGCGCTCTGCTGGAGGCTCGTATTTCCATGTCATTATCCTCCAGCCACCGCAACTTCAGGACTCTGGCTGGTAGCACAATTCAAGGCTGGTCACTTGTCAGTTCGATGATGGTCAGTGTCACTCCGCCGATTTCCTGGTCTTTGGTGATGTAGGGCAGAATGCGCAGCCTTACGCTTCCTAGCCCGTTGGTTTCAGCTTTTAATTCCAGGGCCTGGTGATCCGATAGCACCTGATTGAGCTGCTCCAGCAGATTGTCGATGCGCAGGCTGTGGGATATGTGCTGAAAGGGGCGTTCCAAATCCAGCGGCAGTACATTGATATAGCGAGTGATCGCTGGAGTATAGCGACGGATAAGTAGATCGCGGTCGAGAAAAATAATTGCTAAGCTGCTGGATTTTATGAAGTTGTCGAGATCGTCGTTGGCCTTTGATAGTTCCTGAATCTTGAGCTGATGCTCGCTGTTTACGGTGTAGAGTTCCTCATTGACCGACTGTAGTTCTTCGTTGGTGGATTGCAGTTCTTCATTGGCAGACATCAGTTCTTCGTTGGTCGATTGTAGTTCCTCATTGGTGGTTTCAAGTTCCTCTACTGTGGCAGAAAGGCTTTCCCGGCTTTGTTGAAGTTCTTGCTCCAGGTCGAGAATGCGTTGCTGGGCGTGATCGCTGGCATGGAATTCGTATTCCATGACTGATTCTGTCACCGGTTGTTCATTTTGTTCAAACAGTAACACTAGCCATGAATGCCCGCTACCATCTGGTGGGATATATTGGACGCGGACATTCACCAGTCGTTCTACGATCTCGGTTTTAAGCAGTACCGCGCGATAAATTACGTCCTGTTTCTTGGTCACGGCACGCTGAATCGCGGTGGTGACGGCAATGCTCATGCTGTCTTCGATTAGATCGACAATATTGGTGCTGACCCTGCCCGGTTGCAGTTTTTTAATGTAATCACTGACGTCCCCATAGGTATGCAGTGCATTCAGACTTTCGTTGAGTATGATGGCGGGTGGGACGTAATTTTTTAGTAGTACCTGGTTGACGCTAGTGAGCGTGTGTTGCAGTTCTATCGAGCGATGCCGAGCCATCATCTGATTAACGGAAGGGAGTGTGGGCATCCGCCGATCGACCCGGTTGGGCGTGGCGGTATCCAACGGAATGCGCATATTGCTGATTTTTCTGAACAGCTTATTCCGCGAATCCACCACATGAAAATGCGAGGAAAAATATCCCAGAGATTCTGACATGCCCAATAGCATGTAGCCCTCCATTCGCAGCGAGAAGTGCAGCATGGCCAGGGCTTTTTTCTGCGCGCTGTGTTGCAGATAGATGAGCATGTTGCGGCAAGTAACCAGATCCATGTTGGAAAACGGTGGGTCTTTGATCAGATTGTGTACGGCAAACACCACCATCTTGCGTAGCCGTGGGCGCACCGAATACTCGGTGCCGATCTGTTCGAAGTAGTGTTGTAGTCTGACTTGGCTGATATCATCGGCAATGCTTTGGCTGAATATTCCCGCGCTGGCGACGGCGATCGCTTCTTCGTCTACATCAGTGGCGAAAATCTTTACGTTGCGCTTTACTTTCAGGCGCTCCTGCAACTCGGTCAGCAGGATGGCAAGGCTGTAGGCTTCCTCTCCGGTGGAGATACCGGCGCACCAGATGCGGATAGGTTCGTTCGGCGTTTTGGATTCCACAAGAGGGAGCAGTACCTCGTTGGTGAGGCGCTCGAATGCTTCATCATCGCGGAAAAATCGCGTGACCCCAATCAGCATTTCCTTGGTGAGTACCTGTACCTCTGAGGGGTGCTGCTGTAAATAGTTATTATATTCCGTTATGTTTCCCAGGTTGTTGATGCCGATACGGCGCTCAATGCGCCGCGCCAGCGTCGAGGGCTTGTACTCGGTAAAGTCGATTTCGTTTCGCTTGCGCAGCAGCAGCAAAATGTTCTGCAGTACATCCTCATGTTCCGCCAGGTGTCGTTTGAAGGAATTTCTATTGCGCGGGTTGATGAGCGGGTGCGTGACGTAAGAAGCCAATTGAGCGGGGATCTCTGTCGCGGGCAGCACTACGTCGGCATAGCCGGTATTCAGCGCATTGCTGGGCATGCCATCGAACTTGGCGTCGGAGGGGTCCTGCACGATGATCATGCCACCGGCTTCTTTGAGTGCCTTGATACCCCGGGTGCCGTCTGAACCCGTACCGGAGAGAATGACGCCTATTGCCCGGTGTTGCTGGTCTTCGGCCAGTGAGCGAAAGAAGGTGTCGATGGGCAGTTTAAAGCCGCTGTTGTTGGGTGGATCGGATAACAGCAGATGGCCATCGGCGATGATCAGCGTTTTCCGTGGTGGAATCAGATACACCGCATTCGCTGCGGCATACTCACCATCCTCGATGATTTTTACCAGCATCGCAGTGTGTTTGGCGAGAAGCTGATCCATCATGGTGGCAAAGTCCGGGGACAGGTGCTGAACCACTACGTACGCCGCTCCCGTGTCGCACTCCAGGCCCGCGAACAGGGTCTGCAGGGCTTCCAGGCCTCCGGCTGAAGCGCCGATACCGATGACGTGGCTGGCCCGGACATCTCCGTCACTATCAGTGGGTGTTGCCGGGATGTCGTTCAGAGGGCCGGGCTCTTCGGTGCTCATGTGTTTTGTCCTTTGGAGCGTGGATGGCTTCCTTTGTGGAGGGCCATGTCAGTCGAAAAGTGCGGCTGGGGTGATTGGCCGTCCCGACTCAGCAGATCTGCTCGAGTACCGCTGAGCATATCACTCAAACTGCTGGTGTCGCTGGCCTAAACCGCTTGTTTGGCGAGCAGTTTTTCGCGCAGAGCCGAAGGCGGTAGTGGCGGGCTGTACAGATAACCCTGGTAGTAGTCGCAACCGCGGTGACGCAGGAACTCGTGCTTGCTGTGATCGTCCACCCCTTCGGCGACGACCTTGATGCCGAGCTGCTGCGCAAGCCCGATCACTGCGCTGGTGATCGCCGTATCCTCCGTATCGCTGAGCAGACCTGCGACAAAGGAGCGATCTATTTTCAGATGATCG
Organism: uncultured Chromatiales bacterium; assembly: GCA_965602395.1. Classification (GTDB taxonomy): domain Bacteria; phylum Pseudomonadota; class Gammaproteobacteria; order CBFCYW01; family CBFCYW01; genus CBFCYW01. Next base: position 5,286 of record CBFCYW010000002.1, on the reverse strand, counting down.
ATGGGGAACTGCTTGAGGTAGCGGAGCGAAGCGTAGCCGGTGCCAAAATCATCCAGCGACAGGGTGATGCCGAGCTCTTTCAATTGGGCCAGCGCACTTCTGGCGCCATTCTGATTGCTCATCAGCAGCGATTCGGTGATTTCCAGAATGAGGTGTCTCGGCGATAGTCGGGCCTCTTGCAGAGCCTGGCGCACCTGGTTGACAAAATCATCGCCGCGCAGCTGGCGCGCGGAGAGATTGACGGACACCATGGCGTCGCTCGCCATCACGCCTTCGGCCAGCCAGTGCGCATGCTGGTGACAGGCCTGCTTCAGCAGCCAGGCGCCTACCTCGATGATCAGCCCGGATTCTTCCAGCACCGGAATAAAGCTGTCGGGCGCGATGTTGCCACGGCTCGGATGCCGCCAGCGCAACAGGGCTTCCGCGCCGATCACCTCGCCGCTGTCGATGGCGATCTGCGGCTGGTAGTGGAGGAAAAACTCGTGGCGGCTCAGCGCCCCGTGCAGATCGTTGCCCAGCTGCATGCGTTGCCGGGTGGCCTCGTTGAGTTCCGGGGTGAAGAAGCAGTAGCTGTCGCGGCCGCTGTCCTTGGCGCGGTACATGGCGATGTCGGCCTGCTTGATGAGGGTCGCCGGATCACCGCTCTCGGCGGCATCCATGGCGATACCGATGCTGCTGGTGACAAACACGCTCTGCCCGTCCAGGTGGATGGGCTGCTTGATTGCGCTGATGATCTTCTCCGCGACCTGGGCTGCGTCGCTGGGGTTGTGAATGTCTTCGAGAATCACCGTGAACTCGTCGCCACCCAGTCGGGCCACGGTGTCTTCCTTACGCACGCAGTCGCGGATGCGTTGGGCCACAATTTTGAGCAGGGCGTCACCAGCGTTGTGGCCAAGCGTGTCGTTGACCAGCTTGAAACCGTCCAGATCCAGAAACAGCAGAGCCAGCGTGGCGTGGCGCGCCGTGCGCAAAAACGCATGCTGCAGGCGATCTTTGAACAGGGTGCGATTGGCCAGCCCGGTGAGCGAGTCGTAGTGCGCCAGATAACGCAGGCTTTCTCGGGCCTGCAGTTGATCGGTCACGTCGCTGAAAGTGATCAGGTAGCCCAGCGTGTCGCCACTGAGGCGAAACATCGGTCGCGCATCCATTGACACCCAGCGCAGCTCGCCCAGTGGAGATTGCAGCCGGCACTCGGACAGGTATTCGATTCCCTGAACCATCGCGTCCCGAAAACCCTGCAGAACGCGCTGGCAGTCTTCATCGAAAAAGCCATTGATCCAACCTCGTCCCAGGGATTCTTCGTCGTTGAGCCCGGAAAGCTTGTACCAGCCGCTGCTGGCGAAGACGCAGGCCCAGCTGCTGTCGATCTGCACGATACCGAAAGGAGCCTGCTCGGTGAGAATCTGCAAGCGTTGGTTGTTCGCGTAGCTACTGGCCTCTAGCGCGAGCTGCTCGGTAACATCGCGCAGGGTGAGCAGGTGACGGGGCTGTTCTGCCTGCGAGCAAGTGATGATCACCGCTCGCAGCGTCAGCTCCCGACCGCTGGCATGCCGGCCAATCAGCAAGCGCTGCTTGTGATGTGGGCGTTCGGTGTTGCTGGTCTGCTCGATACTTTGCAGGGTTTTGGCGGGCAAGAGCCCGGGAAGCACTGCGGTCACGTCTTGCAGGTGCAGCTCAGACAGGCTGCGGCCAAACAGTGCCTCGGCTGCCAGGTTGCATCCCAGTATCCGGTGTTGGTCATCGAGCGTCAAAATGGCGTCGTCGCTGGCGGCAATAAGGCGCTTAGCTAGCTGATTATTAGGCATTATTTGATAGTTATTGTTGATCTGTCGTGCTTCTTCCATTCATAGACCAAAGGTTGCTAGTGGCAAGCACTCCCGCGCCTATTTAGGGATGGGCTTGAGCGTTTTACCGGCATGCGGCAATTTCATCTGCCCAGGGTGGCCATCGGGTGAGACGATGCTAGGGAGGTTCTGCAAAACTGTTGCGCTTGCCCGGCCGGCGTTGGAAACAGGCTCAAAATGCTCATTTACCCTGCGTAAGCTGCGCCTTTTCGCCTTGGCCGCGCTGCGCTCGCTACATTTTGCAGAGCTTCCTCATGTGAGGTGATGCTAAAAAAGCGGGAGCGCGGAACTGGCCCACCAGCGACAACGGCCAGGCTCCGGCCAGAGTTGGCCTGCCAGCCGGGCGGATCACCGCATGCCCATCGATTCGACGTTTGGCCCAGTTAGGCGGGTGATGTGTTGAATGCCCGGCTCAAGCGCGGTTGCTGGGCGGGCCGCAGAGTTGTGTTCTCTGCAAAGGTGTCTCATCGCGCGCTGCCACTGCGGTGGAGCAGCCCCCTGCGCAGGCATCGCGCGCGAGCTGCCCGTGGCTGCTGGGCGATATCACCTGGCGGCCGGCATCACCGCCGAGTCCCCGGACTCGGCGGTGATGCCAGCGGATCAGGGTTCGACGATCGTGAAGTTCGGGTCGAAATCATCCAGCCAGCTAAACAGCTCCAATAACTGCGATGCATCTCCGTCGCAGGATAATGAGCCTTCAGCGACGAGTTCTTCGAAGCTCGCCATCTGGCCGAGTAGTTTAAAAAACGATATTTCTGTGAGTTTGAGTTTCACATGCGGGTTGTCTAGTTTTCTGCCGCGATAATTGCTGAGCACCCCGTTGCGACTCTCCAGCGCAAAAATTTCGCCACTATCGGTGAATTCGAGAGCGATGGATAGGTCCCTCACCCCATCGCTGTTGGGGTTGAACTTGACCCCCAGCAGATCCAGTGCCATGGGAATGCCCATGGCACATATGACGTCAGGGCCTGTCGTGTTGACGCTTTCCTTTTTATCGACCCCCTCTCGAAGTTCTTTTGCGCCGGTTAAGTAAATGTTGCGCCAAGTACCGGCCTCTGCCTGATACCCCATTTGTTCGAGTATGTCGGCCTGAAGATGCCTGGCCTTGCTGTTGTCCGGCTCCGCAAATACAAGCTTGTTGACTAACTCTGCTGCCCAGCGGTAGTCGCCTTCAGCGTAGGCCCGTTCTCCCTCGGCGAGCACTTTGTCTGCACCACCCATGGCGGACACCAGGCGTTTCCCTGATTCTGCCGGAGAGAGCTGGTTGTAAGTAGCGGGGTTGCAGTCCCACCAGCCAAGGTAGAACTGGTAGACGGCCTTTATATTGTGTCTCAACGTACCGTAATAGCCGCGGCAGGCGAAGTCGTGGTGCAGTGCTTCCGGAAGCTCCAACATGTCCGGAATTTCGTGCAGAGTATAGCCATGATTCGCCAAACGCAGTGTTTCATCGTGGATATAGCGGTAGAGATCACTTTGTCTGCGCAGAAAGCCACAGATTTCTTCCCGCCCCCAGGTTGGCCAGTGATGACTGGCGAACAGTAGATCAACGTCATTCCCATAACGCTCCAGAGTTTCATCGATATATTTCGACCAGTGCAATGAGTTGCGTGCCTCTGCTCCTCGTGGGGTGAGAATGTTATGCATATTGTGCGAGGTGACCTCGGAGGCGCACATGGCTTTGAACTGAGGGAAATAGAACATGAATTCTGAAGGGGCTTCTGTGCCATTGGCCATTAAAAATTCAATTTCGACGCCATCGAGGGTTTTCTTTTCACCGGTTTTGGTGACTATCTCGGTAGGGGGGATCAGGCTGATAGTACCAGACGCCAAAGCCTTACCGAGTCCGCAGCCAACGTGTCCCAGTTCACCTGGCTGAAGTTTGATACCAAATTGGTATCCCGCGCGACGGGTCATGGCGTTGCCGGCGAGAACATTTTCGGAGATGGCATATTCCATGAACCCGTCGGGTGCAATGATTCTCACTCGTCCGGAAGTTACATCTTCATCGCTGACTACGCCCCGAACACCACCAAAGTGATCCGCGTGGCTGTGCGTGTAAATAATCGCGGTAACGGGTCTCTCGCCGAGATGTTTGTTGGCAAATTCCAGAGACGCCTTGGCTGATTCAACGGTCAATAGGGGGTCTATGATGATCCACCCGGTATCCCCTTCAATCAGGGTCATGTTGGATATATCGTAGTTTCTTACTTGGTGAATCTTGGGGTGTATTGTGAACAGGCCGGCTACTCGGTTAAGCTTTTCCTGCCGCCATAAACTCGGATTGACGGAATCGGGTGCATTGCCATCAATGAAATCATATTGGCTGATGTCGTAAACAATTCCACCCTGGTCGTTCAGGATGCAAGGTTTCTCTAACGCCGCAACAAAGCCACGGGACACATCTTCGAAATCTTTTTCGTCCCCAAAGTTCAGCAGGTTGAGCACTTCTTGGTTCGCGGCAATGGTATGCTTGGTGGCAGGTTTTTGACACATTGTCTGGGCTCCCCAGTTTTATATCGTTGGTTTTTTGATCACGAGCGGTAGTCTGTCTGCGGTTATCGTGATCAGTGTTCTTTAATAAAAACTACTCGATGCCCTGGTTATGGTCACCGTTGATCTAGTACGACGAAGCCGCGCAGCATACGGCTGAGATTGGCTGGCATTGCAGGGTCATCCAGCGCTACAGGACCAGGGTTGTTTAACAGCGACTGCACCAGAGTGCCGTACACCATTTGCATGCCAAATCGAATCGAATCTTCACTGGCTGCGGGGCTTTCCTTGAGAAAGCGGTGTTGTAAAAGCGCTACGACAACGTCGGTAATTGCTTTGCCTGCATCCTTGATAGGGAGCCAGGACTTGGTGGCACCTCTGGATTCGACGATGGATTCTTTTATTACGCCCCTGACGTCACTGTTGAATGCATGGACAAGAAAATCGATAGTGGTAGAGAGTACATCTTCCGGTGCTGCGGACAGCCAGTGTGGCTTGCTGAATTCTTTCTGAATATTGCTCAAAACCTCGTCGACGGCGCGCTGCTGAAGGGCTTGAAAAAAGCTCTCTTTGTCATCGAAGCGGCTGTAAAAAGTACCAATGGAGTACCCGCATTCGGTAGTGATGTCTGCAACCGAAACCTCATCCAGGCCTCGGCTGCAAAGCAGCTTCATGCCCGATGTGAAAAGTTCATCCCTTCGCTGCCGGCTGCGTTTTTGCCTGGCTGGCTTGACTCCCGCGAGTTTACCGGCACGGTCGTTCTGACCTGATATATCCACTAGATTGCTGCCTCACCTGACTGTCTCATGCCATCACATCAAAAATTGCTTGCATCTTTGATAACCATAGTTATGATTATGATTTATGAGGGGGAGGGCGTCAAGCTCAATGAACACACTGCGGACCTGCGGACCTGCGGACCTGCGGACCTGCGGACCTGCGGACCTGCGGA
>CBFCYW010000001.1:0-102856 GCA_965602395.1 uncultured Chromatiales bacterium | reverse complement strand
TCCTGCCCGGCACCTCGCAGGAATACGGCGGCATCATCAAGCACGGCGCCAAGCTGCTCTACGCCTACGCCGAGGCCACCGTGCCGAAGATCACCGTGATCACCCGCAAGGCCTACGGCGGCGCCTACGATGTGATGGCCTCCAAACACCTGCGCGGCGACGCCAACTACGCCTGGCCGTCGGCGGAGATCGCGGTGATGGGGCCGAAGGGCGCGGTGGAGATCATCTTCCGCCAGGATCGCGACGATGCGGAAAAGCTCGCCGAGCGCGAAGCCGAATACCGCGACAAGTTCGCCAACCCCTTCGTCGCCGGCGCCAGGGGTTACATCGACGACGTCATCATGCCGCGCGATACGCGCCGGCAGATCTGCCGCGACCTGCGCATGCTGGCGACGAAGAAGCTCGAAAACCCATGGAAAAAGCACGGCAACATTCCGCTGTAACCTACTGAGTGAAAAGCTGATGTTTGACGTGCAATTCGCCCGCAGCCTGTTCCCGGCCTTCAGCGAAGGCGCCGCCTCCGAGTGGGCCTTTTTCGAGAACGCCGGCGGCAGCTACGTGCCCGCCAGCGTGATCGAGCGCCTCGCCGACTACTACCGCCACAGCAAGGTGCAGCCCTACGGCCCGGCACCGATGCAGAAGGCCGCGGGCGAAGCGATGGACGCCGGCCGCCGGGCGCTGGCGGATCTGCTCGGCGTGGCCGTGGAGCGGCTCACCATCGGCCCGTCGACCACGCAGAATCTGAACACGCTCGCCCAGGCCTGCGCGCCGCTGCTGGCCGCCGGCGACGAGATCATCGTCAGCGAGCAGGATCACGAGGCCAACATCGGCTGCTGGGAGCGGCTCTGCCAGCGCCAGCACGCCGTGCTGCGCACCTGGCCGGTGGATGCCGCCAGCGGCGAGCTGGATCTCGCGGATCTCGACAGCCTGCTCAGCAAACGCACGCGGATCGTCGCCGTGACCCACAGCTCGAACATCGTCGGCAGTATCAATCCGCTGGCGCGGATCGCCGAGCGGGTGCACGCCGCCGGCGCGCTGCTGGTGGCCGACGGCGTGTCCTTCGCCCCGCACCACTGGCCGGATGTCGATGCCACCGGCGCCGATGTCTACTGCTTCAGCCTGTACAAGACCTTCGCCACCCATCTCGGCGCGATGGTCTGCAAGCCCGAAGTGCTGGAGCGCATCGCCCCGCAGTGCCACTGGTTCAACGCCGCGCGACCCTGGTCGCGACTCGACGCCGCAGGCCCCGATCACGCCAGCATCGCTGCGCTGACCGGACTGGCCGAGTACTTCGACGCGCTCTACGCCCACCACTTTGGCGAGCCGGACGACAAGTCGCTCGCCGAGCGCGCCCAGGCCGTGGCCGACGAGGCCCGCCGCCACGAGGCCATGCAGTGCGCGCCACTGCTGGATTTCCTCTCGCGCAAGCGGCTGCGCCTGCTGGGCCGCGATCACATGGGCGGCCGCGAGGCCAATCTGTCGCTGATCCCGCTCGCGGGCACGGCGGCGGCGCTGGCCGAAGGGCTGGCGACGCGGCGGATCGCCACCAGAAACGGCCACTTCTACGCCGCCCGGCTGCTCAAGGCGGTCGGCGTGGAAGATTTGCAGGACGGCGTGCTGCGCATCAGCTTCGCCCACTACAACACGGCGCGGGAGGTTGCGCGCCTGATCGAGGCGCTGGACGCGCTGCTACCAGATCAGTGAGGCCCCGCGGGCACCCCCGAAGGCGCCCGCGGGCAAAAATCGAATCCCGGCGAAGCACCCGCTGCGCCGCAGAAAACCAAAGGAACAGCCCATGAGCATGTTCAAGAAAATCCTCATCGCCAACCGCGGCGAAATCGCCTGCCGCGTGATCAAGACCGCCCGCCGGATGGGCATAGCCACCGTCGCCGTCTACTCCGACGCCGACGCCGACGCGCTGCACGTGCGCATGGCCGACGAAGCGGTGCACATCGGCGGCTCGGCCTCCGCCGAGAGCTATCTGGTGATCGACAACATCCTCGCCGCGATCGAACAGACCGGCGCCGAAGCGGTGCATCCGGGATTCGGCTTTCTGTCCGAGAATTCGACCTTCGCCGATGCGCTGGCCGCGGCTGGCGTGGCCTTCATCGGCCCCGGCAATTTCGCGATTCAGGCGATGGGCGACAAGATCGAGTCGAAAAAGCTCGCCATCGACGCCGGCGTCAGCTGTATCCCCGGCTACACCGACGTGATCCGTGACGCCGACCACGCCTACGAGATCGCCGAAGGCATCGGCTGCCCGGTGATGCTCAAGGCCTCGGCCGGCGGCGGCGGCAAGGGCATGCGCGTGGCGTGGACGCTGGACGAGGTGCGCGATAACTTCATCTCCGCGCAGAACGAATCCCGCTCGGCTTTCGGCGATGACCGCGTGTTCGTGGAGAAATTCATCGAGCGCCCGCGCCACATCGAGATTCAGGTGCTGGCCGACAGCTTCGGCAACACGGTGTATCTCAACGAGCGCGAGTGCTCGATCCAGCGCCGCCACCAAAAGGTCATCGAGGAGGCGCCCTCGCCGTTCATCGACCCGGCGACCCGCAAGGCGATGGGCGAGCAGGCCGTCGCGATGGCCAGAGCCGTGGACTACAAGTCCGCCGGCACCGTCGAGTTCATCGTCGACAAGGACCGCAATTTCTACTTTCTGGAGATGAACACCCGCCTGCAGGTGGAGCACCCGGTGACCGAATTCATCACCGGGCTGGATCTGGTCGAGCAGATGATCCGCGTCGCCGCCGGCGAAAAGCTCGCCTTCGCCCAGGACGACGTGCAACTCAAGGGCTGGTCGATGGAGTGCCGCGTCTACGCCGAGGACCCGGACCGCAATTTCATGCCCTCCACCGGCCGCCTGACCCGCTATCTGCCGCCCGCCGAAACGGCCAATGTGCGCGTCGATACCGGGGTCTTCGAGGGCGGCGAGATCAGCATGTTCTACGACCCGATGATCGCCAAACTGGTCAGCTACGGCGAGACCCGCGAGGAGGCCGCGGCACACATGAACGATGCGCTGGACGCCTACACCATCCGCGGCGTGCGGCACAACATCCCCTTCCTCGCCGCGCTGATGCGCCATCCGCAATTCATCGCCGGCGAGATGACCACCGGCTTCATCGACGAGCATTACCCGGACGGCTTCAGCAGCAGCGATGTGGTGCACAGCGACCCGGCGCTGCTGGTGGCCGTCGCCGCCAAGATCCAGCACCAGGTCGATCAGCGCGCAACGCGGATCAGCGGCCAGACCGGCGGCGGCGTCAGCGAGGAGCACCACTATGTGGCGATCGTCGGCGAGCGCGAGTACCCGCTCGATATCGAGGACGCCGGCAGCGCTTCGCTGGTGCAGATCGATGGCGATACCTATCGCATCGAATTCGACTGGCAGCCGGGTGCGATCCGCTTTCGCGGCCAGGCCAACGGCCAGCCTTTCACCATGCAGGTGGACCGCGAGGGCATCGGCTGGCGGCTGACCCACAACGGCACCGTCAACCTGATCCGCGTGCTCGGCCGGCGGATCGCCGAACTGAATCGGCTGATGCCGGTGAAAGCGGCGCCGGATCTGTCCCGATTCCTGCTCTCGCCGATGCCGGGGCTGCTGGTGCGGGTGTCGGTCAGCGAGGGCGAGTCGGTCGATGCCGGGCAGGAGCTGGCGGTGGTCGAGGCGATGAAAATGGAGAACGTGCTCACCGCCACGCAGGCCGGCGTGGTCGCCGCGATCAAAGCCGAGGCCGGCGCCAGCCTGGCGGTCGATCAGGTCATCATCGAGTTCGAATAATCGATGGCGGCGCGCACACCCGAGCAGCTCCCGGAAAAGCTGGCGCAGGGGGTACTGGCCGGACAGCGGCGTGCGCTGGCACGCGCCATCACGCTGATCGAATCGACCCGCGCCGATCACCGCGAGCAGGCCGTGCGCCTGCTCGAACTGCTCAGCCCCCACGCCGGCGGTGCCACCCGCATCGGCATCTCCGGCGTGCCGGGCGCGGGCAAATCGACCTTTATCGAAGCCTTCGGACTGCACGTCATCGAGCAGGGCCGCAGGATCGCGGTGCTCTCGGTCGACCCGTCCTCGGCGCTGTCCGGCGGCTCGGTGCTCGGCGACAAGACCCGCATGGAGCGGCTCAGCCGCGACAGCCGCGCATTCATCCGCCCCTCGCCCGCCGGGCGCACCCTCGGCGGTGTGGCGCGGCGCACGCGGGAAACCATCCTGCTCTGCGAAGCCGCCGGCTTTGATCTGGTGCTGGTGGAGACCGTCGGCGTCGGCCAATCGGAGATCGCCGTCGCCGAAATGACCGACATGTTCCTGCTGCTGCTGCTGCCCGGTGGCGGCGATGATCTACAGGGCATCAAGCGCGGCATCATGGAAATGGCCGATCTGATTCTGGTCAACAAGGCCGATGGCGACCTGTTGCCAGCGGCCAATCGCACCGTTTCCGACTACCGCAACGCGCTGCGCCTGCTGCATCCGAAATCGAAGCACTGGCAGGTGCCGGTGCGCGGCATCAGCTCGCTGCAACAGCGCGGCGTGGACGAGGTCTGGCAGACGGTCGGCGAGTTCTGGCGAAGCATGCAGGAGCACGGCGAGATCGAGCGGCGCCGCGCCGAGCAGGCCCGCGCCTGGCTGTGGAACGAAATTCAGGATGGGCTGATGACCGCCTTCCGCGCCGCCGCGGCGGTCAATTCGGCCCTGCCCGCAGTCGAGCAACAGGTCGCCGGCCAGGCTCTGCCGCCGACCGTCGCCGCTCAGCGGCTGCTCGATCTATTCCTCGATAAATCAAGCTAATAGAGAAACGATATGATCGGAAAACTCAACCACGTGGCGATCGCCGTTCCGGATCTGGCCGAGGCCACCGCGACCTATCGCGACACCCTCGGCGCCGCTGTCTCGGCACCGCTGGATCTGCCCGAGCACGGCGTCACCACGGTGTTCGTCGAACTGCCCAACACCAAGATCGAGCTGTTGCATCCGCTGGGCGAGAACTCGCCGATTGCCGGATTTCTGGCCAAAAACGCCGCCGGCGGCGTGCACCACGTCTGCTACGAGGTCGCGGACATCATCGCCGCGCGCGACCAGCTGGTCGCCGCCGGCGCGCGGGTGCTCGGCGATGGCGAGCCGAAAATCGGCGCCCACGGCAAGCCGGTGCTGTTCCTGCACCCGAAGGATTTCTGCGGCACGCTGACCGAGCTGGAGCAGGTCTGAGGTCGCGATGAAAGCACTGCTCGGCGACGACATTCGCAACGCGCTGGACGCCACCGGCGTGGATTACCGGGTGATGGCCTGCGACCCGGCGCTGGCGGATACGGCGAGCTTCTGCGAGCACTACCGCCAGCCGCTGGAAAAATCCGCCAACGCGATTCTGGTCAAATCCAAGGCCGCCGAGCCGCGCTTCGCCCTCTGCGTGCTGCTGGCGACGACCCGCCTCGACGTGAACAAATCGGTGCGCCACCAGCTCGGCGCCAAGCGCGCCTCCTTCGCCAGCGCCGAAGAGACCCGCGAGCAGACCGGGATGGAGATCGGCGGCGTCACCCCGCTGGGGCTGCCGGCACACATCGAGCTGCTGGTCGACCAGCGCATCGCCGAGCTGGATTTCATCATCCTCGGCGGCGGTAGTCGCACAGCAAAGATCTTCGTCTCGCCGCAGTTGTTCGAGCACCTGCCCAACGCCAGCTTTGTCGCGGGACTGGCCAAGTAGCCGCGCTCAACGCTCCCCCGGGCGCCAATCCGCCGCTGCCGGGTCGCCCGCCACCAGCACGCCGGCGCGGCGCAGTTCTTCGATCTGCGGGTACCAGATGCGCGCCGCGCTCTCGCGGTACATGCCGTCGAGAAACCACTCGGCAACGCCGGCGGCGGCGAACAGTGCGCGGTCGCGGGCCTGCTCCGCAGCCGGATCGGCGAATGGCACTTCGTAGTCAGCAGCGACGCGGTACTGGTGAAAACCCAGCCGCGCGCCCGGCGCCAGCTGGCGGCGCAGGCCACCGATAAAGGCGATCGTGCAGGCCGAGCTGCAGGTATCCACGACGCGCGTATCCAGCCCGGCCTCGCGCACCAGCCGCGCCAGCCCGCGACCTTCGTAGATGTTGCCGCCGTCGCTGCTCAGCTCCAGCACGAGCAGCCCCGGATTGGCCGCCAGCAACGCGGCGAAGGCCTCGCTGCTGCCCAGCGCGATCTGGCCGTGAAGTCGCGCGGTGCGGCCGTCGGCGGAGACGGCGAGGCGGTAGCTGTCGGCGTGCTCGCGGGCCATGCGCAGGAAAACGTTTTCCTCCGCCGGCTCGACCCGGGTGGTCAGCCACAGCCCCCAGAGATCGGCCAGTGCGATCCAGAATATCGCCAGCACACCGGCTTGTGCGCCCCACACCGGCGCCATCGCACCGCCCTCGCGGATGTGCTGCTCGGCGGCGCGCAGCACGCCGACCGCCTGCCAGAGAAAGATCAGCACACAAACCAGCATACCCGCCGCCACCGGCAGCGATCGCCAGGCGACGAGTTGCTCGTCGGCCTGCGGTAACAACCATTGCAGCGCAGTGCTGAGCGCCACCCCCAAAGCGACCAAATTCAGCCAGAAGGCGCGACTAAGGGGCTGTTGGCCGCGCCAATGGCTGAGCAGATAATGTCGGAGCAGTTTGAGCATGAGTATTTTTTGCAACCGCGGGGTCAGGTTAATATCCCGACGACACAGGCATCCCAACCGATACGCGGCGGGCAGGCGAGCAGCGTAACCCAGCAGTGATTGGCTGTCTGCACGGTGGAGCAGCGGCGCATTGGGCAAAGACGAGCCGGCCGGGCAGAGCAAAAAATGGGGCCAGAGTCACAGCACCACCGCTGTGCGGGTGTACGCTTTTTCGGCGACGCAATCTTCTTGGCAAAGTTGGCAATTTGGGGGTATGCAGCATGTTGTTTGTAACCAACAGGACGCCGAGACAGTCGGCAAGATCGCGAGTCAACAGAAAGATCAGCTTCAATTACCAGAACACCGCCGTATCGCAGTTTCTGTACTTCTGTGAGAGAAAAAGTCCCGGTGAGTATGTCGAGATACTGAGCCGGAATTTCTTCGCCAGATTGAAAAGCGATCTGCCCCCGGAGACCCAGCTGCTGCTGTATATCCACGGCTTCAACTGCAATATGGAGCCGGATGTATTCGCGGAAGCCACTGCCCTGCAACAGTTGATGGATCAGAACAGCCCGGGGCTGGTTCACGTCGTGCCCCTGATCTGGCCCTGTGATGATGACTCCGCAATGGCCTTTGCCGATGACTACTGGGACGACCAGGATGCCGCCGATGCCAGTGCACCGGCCTTTACACGCCTGGTCGGCAAATTCGACGACTGGCGCAGAGCCAGGCCCCAACAGGAGGAACCCTGCCTGCGGCGAATCAACATCCTCGCCCACTCGATGGGCAATCGGGTGCTGCAGAAAACCCTGCGACACTGGGCGCAAAACCACACCATCGGCGGCGCCCCGCAGCTCTTCAGAAACGTATTCATGATCGCTTCAGATACCGAAAACGAATCTCTGGAAAAGGGCCGTGACGGTGAACATATCGTCGAATCCAGTAGAAACGTACTGGTCTACTATGCCAACGACGATCTGGCCATGCCGGCGTCAAAGGTCGCCAACATACGAAACAAGGCGCTGTCCCGAAGGCTGGGCATGACCGGTCCGGCAGATATCGAAAAACTACCGAAAAAGGTTTACGAAATCGACTGCGACGATTTCAACGGCATGTTTGACTGGCGGGGTCACAACTATTTTCTACAGGACAAGAGCGGCCTGATCAGCCCGATCATCGGGCACATGAAGCAGGCCATCAGCACAGGTCGCGTCAGTCCTGCGCAGAGAAGCACCGTGCTCACCTGAGACAGCCCGCCGCGGCAGCCCCCTGCCGCTCGACTCGCCATGGCCGGAGATCGATCATCGCCGGCCACAGCGTGTCACCCGCTTGACCCGGCGCAAGTCCCCGCCCCGCCGATCTGGCAGGATTCGACTACCCCCGTCGACGGAGAAGCCGGATGAATCGCAGCGCGCTACGGATTGTTGTCATCGCCCTGATCGCTGCTGCCGGCTTCTTCGCCTATCGACAGCTCGCCCGTGAGCAAGCCGTCGAAGTGCGCCTGATCCGGGCCGAGCGCGGCGATGTCGAACACAGCGTCGCCAACACCCGCGCCGGTAGCGTGGTCGCCTGCCGGCGCGCCGGGCTGTCGCCATCGGTGGGCGGCCAGGTCACCCGGCTGGCGGTCGCCGAAGGCGACAGCGTGCAGGCCGGCCAGCTGCTGCTGGAGCTGTGGAACGACGACCTGCGCGCCAGCGTGCAACTGGCCGAGAGCGAAGCGCGCGCGGCCCGCGCCCGCAGTCGCGCCAGCTGCGCCCAGGCCGATGTCGCCGAACGCGAAGCCGAGCGCATGAGCCGGCTGGTGCCCTCCGGCGCCGCCTCGGTCGATGCCATCGACCGCGCCCACAGCGAAGCCAGCGCGCGCCGCGCCAGTTGCCAGGCCAGCGTGGCCGCCGCCGAAGTCAGCGCGGCGCAGATCGGCGTGGCCCGCGCGCAGCTCGCCCGCACCCTGCTGCACGCCCCGTTTGACGGCGTGGTCGCCGAAGTCAGCGCCGAGCTCAACGAGGTCGTCACCCCCTCCCCGGTCGGCGTGCTCACGCCGCCCGCCATCGACCTCATCGACGGCAGCTGCTTTTACGCCAGCGCACCGATCGATGAAATCGACGCCGCCGCAGTGCGCGTCGGCCTGCCGGTGCGCATCGCTCTCGATGCCTTCGGCGAGCGGCACTTCGCCGGCCGCGTGCGACGCATCAGCAACTACGTGCTGGAGCGCGAAAAGCAGGCGCGCACGGTGGAGGTGGAAGTCGAATTCAACGATCCGGCGGTCGCTGGAGAACTGCTCGCCGGCTACAGCGCGGATGTGGAAATCATCCTCGAAACCCGCGAAAACGTGCTGCGCCTGCCCTCGGCCGCGGTACTGGCAGGCCAGCGCGTGCTGATCGTCGGCAGCGACGGCCGGCTGGCCGAGCGCGAGGTCGGGATCGGCCTGGCCAACTGGGATCACAGCGAGATCGCAAGCGGGCTGGACGGCAGCGAGCAGGTGGTCGAAAACCTCGGCGACGAGGGTGTCGAAGCCGGTGCGCTGGCGAAAATCTCCGACAACGCGGCGGCAGAATGATCGAACTTGAAGGCATCTGCCGCGAATTTCAGGTTGGCGACACACTGGTGCACGCGCTGGCGGATGTCGGCCTGCGCATCGAGCCGGGCGAATATCTGTCGGTGATGGGGCCGTCCGGCTCCGGCAAATCGACGCTGCTCAATGTGCTCGGCCTGCTCGACCGGCCGGATCGCGGCCGCTATCGGCTCGACGGCACCGACACCACCCGGATTTCCGAAGCCGAACAGGCGCGCCTGCGCCGCGAACACATCGGCTTCGTGTTCCAGACCTTCCATCTCGTGCCGCGATTGACGGCGGCGGAAAACGTCGCCCTGCCGATGCTGCTCGCCGGCATCGCGCCGGCCGAACGCGACAAACGCGCTGCCGCCAGCCTCGACCGCCTCGGCCTCGCCGAGCGCGCCGGCCACCGCCCGGATCAGCTCTCCGGCGGCCAGCGCCAGCGCGTCGCCATCGCCCGCGCCACGGTGATGCAGCCGGCGGTGCTGCTCGCCGACGAGCCGACCGGCAATCTCGACCGCGCCAGCGGCGCCGAAGTGATTGAAACGCTTGAAGCGCTCAATGCCGCCGGCATCACGCTGATCGTGGTCACCCACGATCCGGCGCTCGGCGACCGCGCCGCACGCCAGCTGAAGATGGAAGATGGCGCACTGGTCGGCGACTATCAGCGCAGCGCTGGCGGCCGCGACGCTGGCGGCCGCAACGCTGGCGGAGAGACACCGTGAGCCCGGAGGATGGCCTGCGCTTCGCCAGCCGTGCGCTCACCGGACACCGCACGCGCAGCCTGCTGATGCTGCTGGCGATGGCTATCGGCGTCGCCTCGGTGGTGCTGCTGACCGCCCTCGGCGAAGGCGCGCGGCGCTACGTCAACCAGCAGTTCTCCGCGCTGGGCAGCAATCTGCTGATCCTGCTGCCCGGGCGCAACGAGACCACCGGTGGCGCGCCGCCACTGCTCGGCAGCGTGCCGCGCGAGCTGAGTCTCGACGATGCGTTGGCGCTGCGCCGCGTGCCGGGGGTGAAGGCTGTCGCGCCGATTACGGTTGGCTCCGCGCCGGTCTCTGCCGGGCGTCTGTCGCGCGATGTGCTGATCTTCGGCAGCACCGCGGAGATGCTGCCGGTGCGCCAGTTTTCGATGCGCAGCGGCCGGTTTCTGCCCGCCGGCGACCCGCGCCGCGCCAGCGCCGTGGCCGTGCTCGGCGCGCAGACCGCCGCCGAGCTGTTCCCGAATCGCAGTGCGGTCGGCGAAACGCTGCGCATCGACGACTGGCGCTTTCGCGTCATCGGCGTGCTCGACGACGTCGGCGAGGCTTTTGGGATGAATACCGGCGACGTGGTGATCGTGCCGGTGGTCGCCGCGCAGGCGCTGTTCGATGTCGAGGGGCTGTTCCGGGTGCTGGTCGAAGTGCGCCAGCGCGAAGCGATTCCGCGCGTGCAAAAGCAGGTGATCGAGCTGCTGAAACTGCGCCACGACGGCGAGGACGACGTGACAGTGATCGCCCAGGATTCGATGCTGGCGACCTTTGACAGCGTACTGCGCGCGCTGACCCTGGGGGTCGCCGGGATCGCCGCGATCAGCCTCGCCGTGGCCGGTGTTCTGACCATGAATGTGATGCTGGTGGCGGTCTCCCAGCGCACTGGCGAAATCGGCCTGCTGAAAGCGCTCGGCGCGCCGCAGCGGCAGATTCTCGCGCTGTTCGTAACCGAGGCCGCGCTGCTCTCGCTGGCTGGCGCGCTGGCCGGGCTGGCACTGGCGCAGGGGCTGATCGCGCTGAGCGCGCATTTCCTGCCGGACTTCCCCATCGGCGCACCGAACTGGGCGCCGCTGGCCGCCTGCGGTACCGCGCTGCTGGTCGGCACGCTGTTCGGCCTGCTGCCGGCGCGGCGCGCGGCGCGACTCGATCCGGTCGCGGCGCTGGCCGGCCGCTGAAATGCGCTGGCAGGATCTGGCCCGCTATGCCTTCGGCTCGGTGCGCGCGCATCGCCAACGCAGCCTGCTGACCGCGCTGGGCATCGCCGTGGGCATCGCCGCGGTGCTGCTGCTGACTTCGATCGGCTCCGGCGTGCAGCGCTTCGTGCTCGCCGAATTCACCCAGTTCGGCACCAATCTGATCGCTATCGCGCCGGGCAAAACCACCACCGCGGGCATCTCCGGCGCGCTGGTCAGCAATGTGCGGCCGCTGTCTCTGGACGATGCCGCGGCACTGGCGCAGCTACCGGATGTGCTCGCTTCGGTGGCGCTGGTTCAGGGTAACGCGGCGGTCGAATTCGGCAGGTACAGCCGCCGGGTGATGGTGATCGGCGCCGGCCACCAGGCGCCCGATCTGTGGCAGATGTACCCGGCGCTGGGACGTTTTCTGCCGGATGATGACCCGCTCGGTGCGCGCGCCTTCGCGGTGCTCGGCGCCAAGCTGCGCAAGGAATTGTTCGCCGCCGCCAGCCCACTGGGCAAGCGCGTGCGCATCGGCGGCGAGCGCTACCGGGTGATCGGGGTGATGGAGCCGAAGGGCCAGCTGCTCGGTTTCGATCTCGACGACACCGTCTACATCCCCAGCGCGCGGGCGATGGCGATGTTCAATCTCACCAGCCTGCACGAAATCGACCTGCTGTTTCGCGCCGGCAGCGATGGCAATGCGGTGGCCGAAAGTGCGCGACAGCTATTGATCCAGCGCCACGGCACAGACGACGTGACCATCACCACGCAGGAGCAGATGATGGATGTGCTCGGCGATATCCTCGCCGTGCTGACCGCGGCGGTCGGCGCGCTGGGCGGGATTTCGCTGGTGGTCGGCGCGATCGGTATTCTGACCATCATGACGATTGCCGTGCGCGAACGGCGCGGCGAGATCGGCTTGCTGCGCGCACTCGGCGCGCGCCGTGGGCAGGTGCTGGGGCTGTTCGTCGCCGAAGCCGTGCTGCTGGCCAGCCTCGGCGGGCTGGCGGGCTTGCTGATCGGTGCCGGCGGCGCGCAGTTGATCGGCCTGGTCGCGCCGGATCTACCGGTGCATACGCCGTGGCAGTATGTGCTGGGCGCCGAGGCCGGGGCGGCGTTGATCGGCTTGCTGGCCGGGGGCTATCCGGCCTGGCGGGCGGCGCGGCTGGATCCGCTGGAGGCGTTGCGGGCGGAGTGAATGGAATGCTTCAATAGGCCGCCATGCCCCGGCTGCCCCTTCTGAAGACGGGTTGCCGCAAGGCGAACAGGAGCCAGCTGATTGGCACCACGACCCCATCCGGATTTCGCCATGTGGAGACCTCTTTTGAATGCAGAAATGCAGCTCGATAATTGCATGGAATATGAGTGCAACGACTCAATCACAAAAACAACTCATGTGATATTTTCGTGAATCCAACAGTGTGGCTAAAAAGCAAAGGGGCCGACCGGATTCTGCTGCCCTTGAGAAGAGAGCTGGTCGATCTTATCGATCACGGATCCTCTGTCCTCGAAGTGGGTTGCGGCACAGGCTCTTTACTTTTTCAAGCCGCGCCAAAGATCAGCTTTGGATATGGTATCGACATCGATCAAAAAATGATCCACTTTGCCGAAGCAAAAAGACGCGAAGAAAACATTGACCACCTTTCCTTTGAGTGCATCGACGCCCTGCATATACCCTCTGGAAAATTTGATGTTTCAACCAGCACTCTGTGCCTCCATGAGCTACCGGAGGAAAAAGCATGCGCGATATTGAAGGCAATGGTTGACAGATCAAATATAGCGCTGATTGCCGACTACACAAAAGCAAACAGCGCGCTGGGGAAATTGTGCATCGAGCTTGATGAGTTGATTTCAGGCCACTACCGCAATTACAGACACTACCGCAGAAATGGAGAAATTCCGTCTTGCGTAGAAAAAATTGGCGCCACAGTTCATCGGGAAGTTTCGAGCGCAATCGAGGGAATATCGATTTGGACTATCCATAAAGGCCAATACTGAATATCTCATCCCGCGCAATCATATCCCAAAAAGAAGTTATCCTCTGTTCCGAACTTCCCCTGGAGATAGCCCTGATGCTGCCAGTAGAGCCCAGCAGCCCAACAGTGCTAACGTACTCCCAGTCATCACCCCCAACGGAGTGCCCTCACGATGCCCCTTCGCAGCCTGGTTTCCTTTCTGCTTGCCCTGTCCCTTCTGCCGCTGGCCTCGCAGGCCGAAGAACCCAAGCGCGGCCAGATCCTCGGCGGCGTGATGCACAGTGCGCCGGACTACTTCAAGGAGAGCTTTCTGGAGATCGCCGAGGACGTGGACGAAGCGACCGAGGAAGGTCGCCACGTGATGCTGTTCTTCCAGCTCAACGCCTGTCCCTATTGCGATCGCATGCTCAGCGAATCCTTCGAGGCCGATCCAAACATGAGCTTCATTCAGGAGCACTTCGACGTGATCGCCATCAACATCGGCGGCGACCGCGAAGTGGTGTTTGACGAAAATACATCGGTGACGGAAAAGCAGCTCGGGGAAATGCTCAAGGTGGCTGCAACCCCGGCGATCGTCTTTTTGAATGCCGAAAACCAGCAGGTAGTGCGCGTCAACGGTTATCGCGCACCCAGCCGTTTTCACACGGTACTGCGCTACGTCAGCAGCAAGGCTTACGAAAGCAGCACGCTGGCGGATTTTATGGCCACCGAGCTCGATGAAAATCAGTACACGCCCATTGAAAATCCGCGCTTTGAAAACATCGCCGATCTGGCCTCGGTCGAAGGCCCGCTGCTGCTGATCTTTGAAGACAGCACCTGTCTCGACTGCCCCGAGTTCCATCAGCGCACCCTGGCCCGCGAAGATGTTGGCGTCGAACTGGATAAGTTTACGGTAGTACGGCTGAATACCGATTCGATGCAGGAAATCATCGCCCCCGATGGCAGCAAGACCACCGCCAAAGCGCTGGCAGCCAAACACGATATGCTCTACCGCCCCGGCACTTTGGTACTCGATGGCGGAGAAATACATCGCCGCAGTGACAGCCTGCTATTCCACTTCCATTTCAAGGAAGGACTGCGTTATGTGGCGGATGGTTACTACAAAAAAATGACTTATCAGGATTATTCCGAGCAGCGGCGTGAAGAGCTGCTGGCTTCGGGTATCGATATCGATCTCGGCCGCTGAAACAACACAGCCCCGCCACCACCGGCCGGATCGAGTGCAGACCTGGCTGCTGCCGGCTGAGCAAATATCAGCCGGCAGCGGCTCGCCATCAGCGCTCGATGGTGAATACAAACGCCGCGGCGACGACGCCATCGGCCGTATCCAGGCGCAGCTCGGCGCGCCAGTCCATGCGGCTGGTGGTGCACGCCGGCAGGCCCGATTGGCCTCGCCAGATACCATCGCCGGCGGCTTTTAGCGCGCTGCGAAACAGGCCCATGTTCATGCTTTCGCCGCTGATCTGCAGCGTTGCGGAATCCGCCCTCAAGCCGCTGGTGCGCAGCTCCACACTCAGCGGCGCCAGCGCCGGGATCGGCCGCGGGGTGATCGACAGGCTGATCTCGCCGCCCTGCTCCAGCCGCGCCGTGCAGGGGCCGCGGTGCAGATCGCAGCCCGGCTCGACCTGCGCCCACTCGGCGACCTCCGGAAACAGCCAGGCGCTGGCGCGGCGGTAGAGTTCACCGCCGCCGTAGCCCAGCCCGATCAGCAGCCCCAGGCCGACGACGGCAGCCGGGATGCGCCAGCTGACAGCCAATGCCGACGCGCCTTAGCGCGGTGCCATGCGAATCGCGCCATCCATGCGGATCACTTCGCCGTTGAGCATCTGGTTGTGGCAGATGTGTTTGACCAGATCCGCGAACTCATCGGGGCGCCCCAGGCGCGAGGGGAACGGCACCTGTGCGGCGAGACTATCCTGCGCCTCCTGGGGCAGGCCGTGCAGCATCGGCGTACCGATCAGCCCCGGGGCGATAGTCATCACGCGAATGCCGCGGCTGGCGAATTCGCGCGCGGCGACGATATTCAGCGCCACCACGCCCCCCTTGGAGGCCGCGTAGGCGGACTGGCCGATCTGGCCTTCGTAGGCAGCCACCGAGGCGGTGTTGACGATCACGCCGCGCTCGCCGATCTCGTCCAGTGGGTCGAGCGCCATCATGTTGGCTGCCGTCAGGCGCAGGATGTTGTAGGTGCCGATCAGGTTGACATCGATGACCCGCCGAAAGTCCGCCAGCGGGCTGGGGCCATCGCGGCCGACGATTTTCTGTGGCGTGCCGATGCCGGCACAGTTGACCACCACGCGCGCCGCGCCGTGGGCTTCGGCGGCACTGGCCACGGCAGCTTCAGCGCTGGCCGAGTCGGCGACATCGCACTGCACGGGGTGGCCGCCGATGTCGTCGGCCACGCTGCGCGCGGCGTCGATGTTCATATCAAAAATCGCAACGCGCATACCCGCGTCAACCAGCGCGCGCGCCGTCGCCGCACCCAGGCCGGAACCGCCGCCGGTGACAATCGCTGCGTGACCTTCTAGTTGCATATCCATTCCTCCGTTCGAATTTAAATCCGCGCTGTATTGTCGTGGCTTTTGCGGTGCCGCACCAGCGGCCAGGGGCCGAGGGCGGAGTCGGGATGCAATGTTCGATACCCGGCAGCGGCGCTCGCGGCGGATTATTCGCCCGGCCTGGCCGCGCATCGAAGACGTGTCGCAAGCGACCTGTTTTGCGGTGCGATCCGGACAAGGCAGGTGGCGGCGTAAATCCTTATAATGCGCGCCAGTTCTCATCGCCCATTGCCGGCGGTGACAGGCAGACTTTACAAGCAACAAAACGAGGTGCGCCGTGGAACGCGAATCCATGGAATTTGATGTGGTCATCGTCGGCGGCGGCCCGGCCGGGCTGTCGACCGCCTGCCGGCTGATGCAGCTGGCTCAGGAAAACGAGCGGGAAATCAGCGTGGTGGTACTGGAGAAGGGCTCCGAAATCGGTGCCCACATCCTCTCCGGTGCGGTGGTCGAGCCGACCGCGCTGGACGAGCTGTTCCCGGACTGGAAAGCGCGCGGCGCACCACTGGACAGCGCTGTCACCGAAGACCAGATCCTGTTCCTGACCGGCGCACAAAAGAGCTTCCGCACGCCCAACTGGATGGCGCCGAAGACCATGCACAACCAGGGCAACTACATCGTCTCACTGGGCAAAGTGGTGCGCTGGCTGGGCGAGCAGGCCGAGGCGCTGGGAGTGGAGATCTTCCCCTGCTTCGCCGGTGCCGAGATCCTCTACCACGAGGATGGCAGCGTGAAGGGCGTCGCCACCGGCGACATGGGCGTCGGCGCCGATGGCGAGCAGAAGCCCGGCTTCGAACCGGGCATGGAACTGCACGCCAAATACACGATCTTCGCCGAAGGCTGCCGCGGCCATCTGGGCAAGCAGCTGATCGACAGGTTCTCACTGGATAAAGACAGCACGCCGCAGCACTACGGCATCGGCATCAAGGAGCTGTGGGACATCGAACCGGACAAGCACAAAGAGGGTCTGGTGATCCACGGCGCCGGCTGGCCGCTATCCGATTCCGGCGCCTCCGGCGGCTTCTTCCTCTACCACGCGCAGAACAATCAGGTGGCGGTGGGGCTGATCACCGATCTCAATTACAGCAACCCGCACCTGAGCCCCTTCGACGAATTCCAGCGCCTCAAGCACCACCCGCAACTCAAGCAATACCTGCAGGGCGGCAAGCGCGTCGCCTACGGCGCCCGCGCGATCACCAAGGGCGGCTTCAATTCACTGCCGAAGATGAGCTTTCCCGGCGGCCTGTTGATCGGCTGCGACGCCGGCACCCTCAACTTCGCCAAAATCAAAGGCACCCACACGGCGATGAAATCCGGCATGCTCGCCGCGGAGACCGTGTTTGCCGCGGTGCAGAGCGGCGACGAGGGCCGCGGCGACCTGACCGCCTACGCCGACAACTTCAAGCAGAGCTGGGTCTACGACGAGCTGTACCGCACCCGCAACTTCGGCCCGGCGATGCACAAGTTCGGCACCTGGCTCGGCGGCGCATTCAACTTTGTCGATCAGAACCTCTTCGCCGGCAAGCTGCCGATCACCCTGAAGGACACCACCGAAGACCACGCCCAGCTCAAGCCCGCCGCGACGTGCGCAAAGATCGACTACCCGAAGCCCGACGGCGCGATCAGCTTCGACAAGCTCTCTTCGGTGTTCCTCTCCGCGACCAATCACGAAGAGGATCAACCCTGTCACCTGCAACTCAAAGACAACGACATCCCGCTCAGCGTCAACCTCGCCAAATGGGACGAGCCGGCGCAGCGCTACTGCCCGGCGGGCGTGTACGAGGTGATAGAAGACGAGGCCGGCCAGCCGCAATTCCAGATCAACGCGCAGAATTGCGTGCACTGCAAAACCTGCGACATCAAAGACCCCAGCCAGAACATCACCTGGGTGGCGCCGGAGGGTGCCGGCGGGCCGAACTACCCGAATATGTAGCCGTCATCCGGCCCAGCGGCTGCGGCGGCGCGGCAATCCCCGCGCGCCGCAGCCGCGCGCCAAAACGGCCGTTGCCGCCGCGATGTCGCCCGGCTAGCATCGACGCATGCACAGCCTGGCCCTCGGCAACTTGCTCTCCGACAACTTCGACCCGGCCTGCGCCGAACTGGCGCAGCGCCTCGGCGAGCGCGGCCTGCCGCTGCGCTTTGCACCGCGGGCCGATTTCGCCGGCCTGCTCGACGGCACACCGCCGCTGGCCTTCGCCTGCGGGCTGGCCTACGTCTGCCTGCACGACGCCCGCCCGGGCGCACTGACGCCGCTGGTGGCACCGCTGATCGACGATCCCGATGTCACTGACGCGCCGGTCTATTTCTGCGATCTGCTACTGCGCCGCGAGCTGGCTGGCGCCGCCGGCGACGATGCCCTCGCCGATCTGCGCGGCCTGCGTTTCGCCTACAACGAGACGCGCTCTTTTTCCGGCCATCTCGCCGCGCGCCACGGGCTGGCCGCCCACGGGCTGGATCTCGACCACTTCGGCGCGCTGCTGCACAGCGGCGGTCACCGCCAGTCGCTGGCGATGCTGGCGGCCGGCGAAGCGGACGTCGCCGCGCTGGATTCGCACTCGCTGGCCGTCGAATGCGGCCAGCGGCCGGAGCTGCGCGCGCGCCTGCGACGCGTGGCCCGCTTCGGCCCCTACCCGATGCCGCCGCTGCTGGCTGATGGCGATCTGCCCGCGGCCAGCCGCGCAGCACTGCGCGAAGCCCTTTGCAGCCTGCCCATCGACGCCGCCCACAGCCCGGCGCTGGTCGCCGGCCGGGTGCGCGGCTTCGCCGCGGTGGACGACGCTTATTACGCACCGATCCGCGCCATCGCCGCCGAATTATCCCCCGCGCTCGGCGCCGCCGACTTCCTGCGTCCCGCGGCGTGAGCGCGGCCGGCACCATCCGCCTGGCGCTGATCCGCCACGGCCCCACCGACTGGAACGCGATCAAGCGCATTCAGGGTCGCAGCGACATCCCGCTCGGCGACGCCGGCATCGCCCATCTGCGCAGGCTGCAGCTACCCGACGAGCTGGCCGGCCGCGACTGGTACGTCAGCCCGCTGCGGCGCGCGCGGCAGAGCGCGGCGCTGCTCGGCCACGCCGATGCCTGCGTCGCGCCGGCGCTGCGCGAAATGAGCTGGGGCCAGTGGGAGGGACAGATTCTCAAGCCGCTGCGCCGCCAGCTGGGCGACGAGATGCGCGCCAACGAGGCCCGCGGGCTGGATTTTCGCCCGCCCGGCGGCGAGAGCCCGCGCGAAGTGCAGGCGCGCCTCGCCGGCTGGCTGGCAGAGCTGGCCAGCCGCGGCCGCGACGCCTGCGCGGTAACCCACATGGGCATCATCCGCTGCCTGTACAGCCTGGCCAGCGGCTGGGACATGACCGGCGATTTCCCGCTGGATTTCGACTGGGGCTGCGCCTGGCAGTGGCGGATCGACGCCAGCGGCCGGCCGCTGGCGCAGCACGAAGGGATCCCGCGGCGGGCAGCTGCCGGCTGAAGCGGCGGGCCGATCCGGCAGGCGGCGGCTGGACGCGGCGCCGCCGGCTGTGCTCTATTGCCAGTCGGGCGACAGCGAGGGGAGTGGGCCATGTCGAGGGTTGCCGATCACGTCAGCGAGATCGAGCGCGCCGCCAGCGGCGGCAGTTCATCGCGCGATGCGCTGGTGGTGGAATCGTGGCGGCGCTGCATCGATGAACACGGCCTCGATCCGTCGCGCTCCAACCCGGCGCTGATCGTTCCCGACAGCCAGCTGCGCGAGCACCGCGAACAGTCCGAGCGGCTGATCCGCATCGCCCGCAGCGGGCTGGAAAACCTCTTTCGGCAGGTCGCCGGGCAAAACTACGTGCTGCTGCTGGCGGATCGCCAGGGGGTCACCGTCGACTATTTCGGCGACCCGGCCTTCGAGGACGAGCTGCGCCGCGCCGGTCTGTACCTCGGTGCCGACTGGTCGGAACAACTGGCCGGCACCTGCGGGGTCGGCTCCTGCATCGCCACCGGGCAGGCGATCACCGTGCATCAGAGCGACCACTTCGACGTCTCCCACACCCCGCTGAGCTGCACCGCGGCACCGATCTTCGACACCCGCGGCGAACTCACCGCGGTGCTCGACATCTCCCTGCTGCGCTCGCCGCAACCCAAGGCCAGCCAGCGCCTGGCGATGCACCTGGTGACCACCTCGGCGCGGCGCATCGAACTGGCCAATCTGATGGCCACGGTGCGCGAGGACTGGGTGCTGCGGCTGGCGCGCTCGCCGGAATTTCTCGACGTCGACCCGGAGGCGGCGATCGCTCTCGACGGCGCCGGGCGCATCCTCGGCATGACCCACGGCGCGGCGCAGTATCTGGCGCGCGCCGCCGATCTGCGCGAGGCCAGCCCGGCGGCACTGCTGGGCACGCCGCTGTCGCGCTACTTCGACCTGACCGTCGACGACCTGCCCAATCTGACCCGCGGCCAGCCCACCGAGCAGCGCCTGGTGCGCATGCGCGACGGCGCGGCGATCTTCTGCCACGCCATCGCGCCGACCCGCCGCTTCGCCGATCGGCGCCCGCGCGGCGCCACCATCCCGGCACCGCTGCGCGCCCTGTGCGGCGACGACGCCGGCATGCGAGCGCTGCTGGCGCGGACCGCCAAACTGGCCGCCAGCCCGCTGCCGATGCTGATCCACGGCGAGACCGGCAGCGGCAAGGAACGGCTGGCGCGGGCGATCCACGAATCGCGCGCCGAGCCCGGCCCCTTCGTCGCCTTGAACTGCGCGGCGATCCCGGAAAACCTGATCGAAGGCGAGCTGTTCGGCCACGCCGCCGGCGCCTTCTCCGGCGCCCTGGCGCGCGGCCGCGGCGGGCTGATCGAAGCCGCCGATGGCGGCGTGCTGTTCCTCGACGAGATCGGCGACATGCCGCTGGCGCTGCAGGCGCGGCTGCTGCGGGTGCTCGCCGAGGGCGAGGTGACGCGCCTCGGCGAGGCGCGGCCGCGGCCGGTGCGGCTGAAACTGATCTCCGCCACCAATCGCGATCTCGGCGCGCTGGTCGCCGCCGGCGATTTTCGCGAGGACCTGTTCTACCGCATCGCCGCAGCCACCCTGGAGCTGCCGCCGCTGCGCGCGCGCAGCGATTTCGAATGGCTGCTGGAGCGACTGCTCAAGCAGCGCTCGCCGGATCCCGAGGCGCCGCTGCGGCTGAGCCCGGCGGCGCGCCTGGCGCTGATCCGCCGCGATTGGCCGGGCAATATCCGCGAGCTGATCAATGTGCTGGATGTGGGCATCGCGCTGGCCGAGGGCGGCGTGGTCGAGCTGGAGGATCTGCCCGCGGCACCGCTGGCCGCAGCGACCTCGCGATCGGCGCCGCAGTCAACGCTGTCGGGACCGACAGCGGATGCGATCGGCGCACTGACAGCCGGTGGGCAGGCCGGGCACACCGCAGCATCTCAGGCCACGCCATCTGCAGCGCGCGCTGCGCAGATCGCCGCGCTGCGCGCCGCGCTGGATGCCAGCGGCGGCAATATCTCGGCGACTGCACGCCGGCTCGGCGTGGATCGTTCCACGGTGCACCGCCGCCTGCGCCGCTACGGGCTGTCTGCAAGCCGCTGACCGCGGCCTCGCCTCGCCTCGCCTCGCCTCGCCTCGCGATGACTGTGGCCGTGGCGCGCCGCCACAGCTAGCGCGCCACACTGTGGCAAAACCGTGGCAGTGCGCCACAGACGGCGCCACAGTGATCGCCACACTCGCCGCAACAACTGTCTTTATCAGCTTGTTTTTCATGCTTTTTTTATCTGGCTTGCGCTTTGCATAAGAGACTGTCGGGGCACTCGCCCCGCGATTCCAACAAGCACACTGATAAACAGACCACTGGAGGAAAACCGATGCTGGATACCACGCCCAAGGCCCGCGTACAGGCGGTGCTGTCGAGTCTCGACGAGGCACTCGCCGCCGGCGATATCGATGCCGCCGTCGAGCAATTTCAGGATGACTGCTACTGGCGCGATCTGGTCAGCTTCACCTGGAATATCCGCACCATGGAGGGTCGTGATGCGATCCGCGAGATGCTCGAAAACCAGCTCGCGGCAGTGCGCCCGGGCAACTGGATGATCGACGACGAGCAGGAGGCGAGCGACGATGACGGCCTGCTCACCGGCTGGTTTAATTTCGAGACCGACGTCGCCCGCGGCTACGGACTGGTGCGCATCCGCGACGGCCAGATCTGGACCCTGCTGACCTCGATGACCGAACTCAAGGGCCACGAGGAACCGCTCGGTTTCGAGCGCCCGCTGGGCGCCAAGCACGGCGCGGGCAAGCATCGCCTGACCTGGAAGGAGGAGCGCGAGCAGGAGGCCCGCGAGCTGGGCTACAGCAAGCAGCCGTACACGGTGATCATCGGCGGCGGCCAGGGCGGCATCGCGCTCGGTGCGCGGCTGCGCCAGCTGGGCGTGCCGACGATCATCATCGAGCGCAACGAGCGCCCCGGCGACAGCTGGCGCAATCGCTACAAATCACTCTGCCTTCACGACCCGGTGTGGTACGACCACCTGCCCTATCTGCCGTTTCCGCCCAACTGGCCGGTGTTCGCGCCCAAGGACAAGATCGGCGACTGGCTGGAGATGTACACGCGCATCATGGAGCTGAACTACTGGAGCTCCACCAGCTGCAAATCCGCCAGCTACGACGAGGCCAGTGGCGAGTGGACGGTGGTGGTCGATCGCGACGGCGAGGAGGTCGTGCTGCGCCCGCAGCAGCTGGTGCTGGCAACCGGCATGTCCGGCAAGGCCAATCTGCCGCAGTTTCCGGGCATGGAGCGCTTCAAGGGCGATCAGCAGCACTCGTCGCAGCATCCGGGGCCGGAGGCCTATCGCGGCAAGAAGGCGGTGGTGGTCGGCTCCAACAACTCGGCGCACGACATCTGCGCGGCGCTGTGGGAGAACGACGTCGATGTGACCATGGTGCAGCGCTCGTCGACGCACATCGTGCGCTCGGACACGCTGATGGATATCGGCCTCGGTGCGCTCTACTCCGAGCAGGCGGTGCGCGACGGCATGACCACGCAGAAGGCGGACATGATCTTCGCCTCCATTCCCTACCGCATCATGCACGAGTTCCAGATCCCGCTGTACGAGCAGATGCGCGAGGTGGACGCGGACTTCTACGCCGGGCTGGAAAAGGCCGGCTTCAAGCTCGACTGGGGCGCCGACGGCAGCGGTCTGTTCATGAAATACCTGCGCCGCGGCTCCGGCTACTACATCGACGTCGGCGCCAGCCAGCTGATCATCGACGGCGAGATCAAACTGGTCGGCGGCCAGGTCAGCGAGATCACCGAAGATGGCCTGCGCCTCGAAGACGGCACAGAATTGCCGGCGGATCTGATCGTCTACGCCACCGGCTACAACTCGATGAACGGCTGGGCGGCGGATCTGATCGGTCAGGACGTGGCCGACAAGGTCGGCAAGTGCTGGGGGCTGGGTTCGGACACGCCGAAAGACCCCGGCCCCTGGGAGGGTGAGCAGCGCAACATGTGGAAGCCGACGCAGCAGCAGGCGCTGTGGTTCCACGGCGGCAATCTGCACCAGTCGCGGCACTACTCGCTGTACGTGGCGCTGCAGCTGAAGGCGCGCATGGAGGGCATCCCGACGCCGGTTTACGGCTTGCAGGAAGTCCACCACCTGAGCTGATGCGCGGCGGCGACCCGGCCACTGCTGGCCGGGTCGCCGCCACACTCAAGGTTCGATCAAGCGGGCGGCCGATGCGCCGATCAGGCCATCCATTCAGGCTGCATCATCGTCCGCACGGATACCCGAAATCGCCTGCACCAACTTGTCCTCGGTGATCTCCTCTGCGGTGAAGGTGCGCATGATCTCGCCGTGGAACATGGCCACCACGCGATCGGAGACGTGCAGCACCTCGGGCATCTCCGAGCTGATCACGATCACCGCGTAGCCCTGCCCGGCCAGCTCGCGGATCAGTTTGTGGATCTCTGACTTGGAACCGACGTCGATGCCGCGGGTCGGCTCGTCGACGATCAGCACATTGGGGTGCATCGATAGCCACTTGCCGATGACGATCTTCTGCTGGTTGCCGCCGGAGAGATTGCCCACCAGCTGCCGCCAGCCCGGTGTCTTGATCTCCAGCTTGTCGCGGTACTGGTCGAAGATGGCAATCTCGGCGCCGTCGGAAACGAAGGGACCGGCCTTCAGGTCATCGACCTGAGGCAGGGTCATGTTGTCGCGGCAATTCATGCCCAGCACCAGCCCCTGGCCCTTGCGGTCTTCGGGTACCAGCGAGATGCCGTTGGCGATGGCTTCGATCGGCGAGCCGATGTGGATTTCATTGCCGTCGAGCAGAACCTGTCCCGCCGTGGGGTGGCGCAGCCCGAACAGTGTCTCGGCAATCTCGGTGCGCCCGGCACCGACCAGGCCGTAGAAGCCGACCACCTCGCCGCGGCGGACCTCAAAGCTGACATCGTGGTAGAGATTCCCGCAGCTCAGCCCGCGCACTTCGATGGCCACTTCGCCGGCCTCTTTGTGTTCGCGGTTGGTCGACAGATCGAGGCTGCGCCCGATCATCAGCTGGGTGACCTCGTCCTCATTGGTGGCGGCGGTTTCCAGGGTGCCGCGATAGGAGCCGTCGCGGAGCACGCTGATGCGGTCGGAGATGCGGAAGATCTCCTCCATCCGGTGCGAGATGTAGACGATGCCCACACCCTGGGATTTGAGATCTTCGATGACCTCGAACAGCACCACTTTTTCAGCGTCGGTGAGCGAGGCCGTGGGCTCGTCGAAGATTACCGCCTTGGCATCCACGGTCAGCGCGCGGGCGATCTCCACCATCTGCTTGTTGGCGATGGACAGATCGCCGACGCGCGCCTGCGGCGCGAAGCCGACCTTCAGGCGCTGCAGGATGCGCGCCGTCTGCTCGTTCAGCTGGCGCCGGTCGACGCGGCCGAAAGAGCGCCGTGGCAGCTCGCCGAGGTAGACGTTTTCGGACACCGGCAGCTCATCGGCGAGGCTCAGCTCCTGGTGGATGAAGACCACACCCTTGGCTTTCGCCTCCAGCGGCGAGCCCATGGTGACGGCCTGTTCTTCGATGAAGATCTGCCCTTCGTTGGGCTGATGAATGCCGCCGAGAACCTTCATCAAAGTCGATTTGCCGGCGCCGTTTTCGCCCATCAGCGCGTGCACCTCGCCGGGCATCACGTCGAAGGACACGCCATCGAGGGCGCGCACCCCGGGGAAGGTCTTGACGATGCCTTCCAGGCGCAGCGCGGGAATCCGCTCGCTCATAGCTTCAGCTCCTCTTCGCCCTTGCGGTTGAGTTGCCTGTCGAGGTACAGCACGGCGATCAGGATCGAGCCGATCACCAGATTGACCATCGCTGTGTCAGCGCCGATGAAACCCAGCCCCTTGCGCATCAGCTGGATGGCGAGAATGCCGCCGACGGTGGCGATGATCGAGCCTTTGCCGCCGGCCAGTTTGGTGCCGCCGAGAACCACCGCAGTGATGATCCACAGCTCGTAGAGCATGCCGTCGTTGGGGTTCACCGAGCCGCTGGCGGAGTAGAAGGTGATCGAGCTGAGTGCAGCGAGAAAACCGATCAGCACGAAGTTCCACACCATGTGCGGGCCGACGCGGATGCCGGCGTTGACCGCAGCTTCGCGGTTGTCGCCCACGGCGTAGGCGTTGCGGCCGTGCACGGTGTGGTTCATCAGCCACCAGACTACCGCTATGCAGGCGCCGAAGACGAGGATCGGCATGGAGATGCCGAACAGCGTCGTCTCAGCCAGATCGACCATCGTCCAGTTGAGGTGGAAGGTGGGCTGTTCACCGTTGTACATGAATACCAGGCCGCGGAAGCCGAGCATCGAGCCGAGGGTGACGATGAAGGCATCCACCCCGGTCTTCCAGACGATCAGGCCGTTGATCAGCCCCAGGCCCATGCCGGTGAGCAGCGCCAGCCCCCAGGCGAAGGGGATCACCCAGTCGCCCAGTGACTCGAACATCGGCCAGGACATGGCATCGAGCATCACTACCGCGCAGAGGGCGAAGATGGCACCTACCGAGAGGTCGATATTGCCGTTGATCATGATGATCGTCATGCCCAGTGCGATGATCCCCAGCGGCGCCGACTGGGTGAGCAGCAGCAGCATGTTGTCCGGATCCAGGAAGTTGGAGTCGGTCAGCGAGAGGAATTCGCCGGCCACACTGAAGACGATCAGTTCGAGGACGATGAAGCCCCAGATCGCCCCTTCCTTGGCGTATTTGGAAAAAAACTGTTTGTTCATGGTGGCTCTCCTAGGCGATCGGCGACCACAGCCGGCCGCGCTTGACAGCGATATCGAGCCACACGGCGAGGATGATGATCGCCCAGGTGACAACGTACTGGACGTAGAACTCCAGCCCCACCAGCAGCAGGCCGTTCTGGATGAAGCCCAGGATCAGCACGCCGATCACTGTCTTGAGCACATTGCCGGCGCCGCCCATCAGCGAGGCGCCGCCGAGGATGATCGCCGCCAGCACCTCCAGTTCGAGCCCCTGCCCGACGGTGTTCTGGCTGCCCAGCGAGCGACTCGCCTGGATCAGCCCGGCAACCGCCACGCAGAAGGAGGAAATCAGGTAGCAGATGAATACCGTGCGCGCCCGCGGGATGCCGGAGAAGGTCGCCGCCACGCTGTTGCCACCCACCGCATAGACCTTGCGGCCAAACGGCGTTTTGCCCAGCAGCATCGCCAGTATCGCGGCCAGCGCGATGAAGATCAGGATCGGTACCGGAATGCCGAGGATCGAGTCCTGGCCGAAGAAGGCGAACCAGGTTGACTGCTTGTCGGCGATGTCCATGTTTTTGCCGCCGGAGTAGGTCAGCGTCAGGCCGTGGATCGCCGACAGCATGCCGAGGGTGACGATCAGCGAGTTGAGCCGCAGGTAGCCGACCAGAAAACCGATCAGCGCGCCGATCGCCATGGTCATGGCGAACATCGCCAGGATCGCCAGCTCCGGGCCGATGCGGTCGTGCAGATCGAGCACCACGATGGTGGAAAAGGACATCATCGAACCGACCGACAAATCGAGATTGCCGCTGATGACCACGAAGGTAACCCCCAGCGCCATCACTCCGAGAATGGTCGATGAACGCACCACGCCAAGGATATTGTCGACGTCCAGAAAGCGATCACTGGCCAGTGCGAATATCACCATCGAGACGACGAAAGCAACGAGGATGCCCTGCCGCGCCATAAAATCGGCCAGTGATTTCGCAGCAGGTGAATTGGAACCTTGTCGAGCCATCTTGTTCTCCCCCAATGCTCGCTACAATGCGCAGACCGGGGCGGCGGTGTGTCGCCGGCATCGATGCCTGTGGTAACAGACGCCTTGACCGAGTCGCGCAGCGTCTCGCCGCTCGCCCGAGCGGGTGTCGCGCGGCACAGCGGTGACGATGCCCGAACGCGCGGCTCACCGCGCTACGCCACCTTCCCCGTCAGTATTCTAATCTTGCAAAGCCCCGGCGCTGCGGCGCGGCCCGTTGCGGGCCGGCACCGCAGCGCGGAGCGGTCGGCTGAGCCGGCTCAGAACACCGGCTTGGTGAAGTCGCCCATGTTGTCCTGGGTGATCTTCGGCGTGTCGAAGTAGTTCAGGAAGGGCACGTCCTTGCCATTGAGCACGTCCAGCGCGGTTTTCAGCGCCGCTTCGGCATCATCCACCGGAGACTGGTAGATCGAACCCCAGTACTCGCCGCGGCCCATCGCCTCGTAGCCAACCGCGAAGTTGGTGGCGCCGACGAAGATGATGCCCTCGCGACCAGCGGCCTTGGCGGCATTCAGCGCACCGACACCCATGTTGTCATCACCGGCGTAGACGCCATCGATGTCGTCGTACTTGACTAGGAAGGCTTCCATCACCTTCTGCGACTTCTCGCGGTTCCAGTCACCCGGCTGGGTCTCGACCAGCATCACATTGGGGCAGACTTCCGGCAGGCGGTCGTCGAAACCCTTCTGGCGCTCGATAGCCGTGGTGTAGCCCGGCTGGCCGGAGATCTGCACTACCTTGGCTTCGTTTTCGGTGCCCATCGCCTTGAACTTGTCGCACATGATCTCGGCCGAGCGCTTGCCCTGGGTGATGTTGTCCGGGCCGGAGAAGGAGGCGACAAAATCAAAGCCTTCTTTAGCGATGTTGGAGTTGGTGACGATCACCGGAATGCCAGCCTTGTGGGCCTGGCGCACTGCCGGGATCACCGCTTTGCCGTTGGTCGGCCAAATGATGATGGCATCGACCTTCTGCTGGATCAGATCCTGCATCTGGGCGATCTGCCGCGCCACGTCGCCGCCGGCGTCGAGTACCACCGTGTCGACGTCCGGATTGGCTTCCGCGGCGGCGATAAAGCCTTTTTCGTAAGTGGTCTGATAGCTATCGACACCGACGTTATTCTGGGTGATGCCGATGGTGTATTTGGCAGCCAGCGCCTGGCCGGTGAATGCCGCGCCGAAGATGGCGGCCATTGCGATGCTGGTATTGCGGATCGTAGATTTCATTTCATCCTCCTGTTGCACGCTTGCGTGCTTGCTCTGATTTAGCTGCCGGTGGCTGGAAACGCTTCTGAAAACGCTCTTCGCCTGCCGGCGTATTATCTCGGTGAGTACTTCCGCCGGCGCCGAGGTACCGGTGCGCAAAGACTGCCCACTTGGCTACCCGGCCACCACGGACAAGACGTCCAAAATGGATTATTTGCGAAAAAGCCGGTACTTTTGCGAATTACTGAATCACCATTCCGCCGTCGATCATCAGCAATTGCCCGGTCATGTAATCGGAATCGCTGGAGGCGAGGAAGGCCGCGGTACCGACCACGTCCTCCGGATAGGAATAGCGCTTCATCAGGATCATGTTCTTGGCCAGTTCATCCATCGATTGACCTTCCTGTTCGAACTTGCCGATGGCCACCAGATCCTTGTCCAGCTGCTCCCACAGCTCGGTGCGCACCACGCCCGGCGCGTAGCCGTTGACGGTGATGTTGTGATCCACCAGCGCCTTGGCGCCGCCGTTGATCATCGCCAGCACCGCGTGCTTGGAGCAGGAATAAGGCACCACGTCATCGAAGGCCTGACGGGACAGGATCGAGCCGACGTTGATGATCTTGTAGGGGCCGTTCTCCTTGCCCTGCTTGATCATCTGCTTGGCCGCTTCCTGCATGCCGAGCAGCACGCCGAGGGCGTTGACGCGCATGATCTTGTCGAAGTTCTCTTCGGTGACATCGAGAAACATCATCGGCTTGTTGATGCCGGCGTTGTTGACGATCACATTGATCGAGCCAAAGGCGGCCACGGTGGCGGCCACTGCGGCGGCGGTCTGTTCGCGGCTGGTCACATCCAGCGGCGCGGAGATCGCCTGGCCACCGGCGGCGCGAATGCGCTCGACCACTTCATCGCAGCCGGCGACATTGACATCGCCGAGGCAAACCTTGGCGCCCAGCGCCGCATAGTGTTCAGCTACCGCAGCACCCATGCCCTGCGCGGCACCGGTGATCAGTACGTGTTTTCCGGCCAGTCTGTCGTTCATGCGCGTTCTCCCTCCAGAGTGTGGTGCTCGTGTTTTGGAAATATTGCGAGGCTCAGCCGCCGACGCACAGCCCGCATTGGTCCAAATTGGATATATTTGCCGGGTAGCCTGCGGCACCTGCCATCTAGCATGTGGACAGACACACGGCTAACGGGACCGGGAGAAGGTATGAGCGGCGACCGGCGCGACGACAATTCGAGGCATGGCAAGCCTGAAGGCCCCTACGAGTCGGCCGATCAGGGTTTCGGCTTTGGCGTCTCCAACCACCGCATGGCGGCGCTGCTGGATTTTCTCGAACAGCTTGAGGACGAAAAGGATCGGGCGCTGCAACTCAAGCCCTCGACCCGGGAAACCCGCTTGCAGATCGCCCTGATGCGCAACCATCTGGACGGCCGACTGACCACCACATCGTCGCTGGCCGCGGCCTCGGGGCTGAGCTACGGCTCGGCGATACGCGCGATCGACGCAATGATCGCCAGCGGCCTGATCCTGCGCCGCACGCGCACCCGCACCGGCAAGTCCTTTTCCCTGCATCCCAGTGAGCACCTGCTGCTGCAGTGGGAGGAGATGCTGCGCCGCACCCAGGCACTGCTCGGCAGCACGCTGCAGTTGCACGAGAGTGCCGCCGAAGGGGTCGAGGGCTACTTCTACGGCGCCTCTTATCGCGACGGCGAAGCGCTGGCGCCGCCAGCGATCCTCCAGGACAAGCTGCCGCTGGATCGCAGCCTGCGCATCCTCGCCCACGCCGACCCCACATTCATGGCCATGCACGTGCTGAAAAAGCAGTTCGAGAACATGTTCGGTGTCAGCCTGAAAAGCCGCGCACTATCCATCGACCGGCTGCATGCGGAGATCCTCGACAACGCTGCGGCAAAGACCTCGCGCTACGACATCGTCGCCTGCGATCTGCCCTGGTTCGGTGAAATGGCCGCGGCGGGCGTGCTGCTGCCACTGGACGAGCTGATCCGCGAAACCCGGCTGGACACCCACGACTTTCACGCTGAGGTGCTGGCCAGCGCACGCTACCGCGGCAAGCAGTACGGCATCCCGGTGCAGTCCGCGCCGGAGATGCTGGTGATCCGCCGGGATCTGTTCGCCGCAGCCGGGATCGAACCACCAATCAGCACCGAGCAGACGCTGGCCGCGGCAAAGCAACTGCACGACCCGTTCAACGGCGTCGCCGGCATTGCCTGGAACGCCGCTCGCGGCACACCGCTGGGGCACTCGTTCCTGTTTGCCATGGGCGCCTTCGGACAACCGGTGATCAACCTGCAGCGCTGCGGCGAAAGCTTCGATGGCGAACAGGTCCACGGCGAGAATTTCCGCCCGATGTTCCTCAGCAAGGCGGCCCACGCGGCCGCCGAGTACCTGCTGGAACTGCTGCACTACTCACCGCGCAAAGTGCTCAGCATGTCCTGGTACGAACGCGCCCGCTGCTACGCCGAAGGCCAGGCGGCGATGGCCTACTGCGGCGCTCTGCTGGCACCGCTGTTCGAACGCGACGAGCGCTCGCCGGCGCGCGCGCAAACCACCTACCTGCCGATGCCGGCCGGGGCCGGCGGAAAGCCTGTGGCCGGGGTCGCCGGTTACGCCCTGGGGATACCCGCGAACGTCGCTCCGGAACGAATTGATCCAATTTGGACAGCTTTACAGTCGATGACCTCGCCCCAAGCGGTAAAACTCTATATTGAAAACGGCAGCCTGGTCAGTCCACGCATCAGCACCAGCCTCGACCCCGAGGTACAGCACATGTCCGCGGTCGTTACGGTAATCGACGAGATGGCCCGCAACGGGATATTACGCATGTGGCCGAGACCGCCCGTTCCAGAAATCGCCGATATCACCACCATCGCCGGCGAAGAATTGCACGATATGCTGATAGGCGCCCGTTCAATCGAACACGCCCTGCGCAACGCGCAAAACCGCGCCGATCAATTAATGCGATCGCACGGTCACTACTGAATTACGTTTCCGTACTGGGAGGAGGCTCCGCGTGAGTGCCACAGAACCGAAAATCATTACCCCCGAAGATATCGACCCGAAGTGGCGCTGGGATCGCCCCATCGCCTCCCCCGGCCGCATGGCGGTGGATTTTGAAGAACGCGTCGATTTCCGCCGCCTGCACAAATACCGCGTCGCCCGGGTTCGCCAGGCGCTGGCCAACTCCGATCTCGGCGCGATCCTGTGCTTTGACAACAACAATATCCGCTACATCACCAGCAGCGTGATCGGCGAATGGTCGCGCGACAAAATCTGTCGCTACGCGCTGCTCACCGGCAATTCCGAACCCTATCTGTGGGACTTCGGCTCGGCCGCCGCCCACCACCGCATCTACGCCCCCTGGCTGGAGACCAGCCACTGCCGCGCCGGCATGCTCGGCCTGCGCGGCTCGGTGGCCGAAGAGGCCGGACTGTTCCGCAACGCGGCGCGCGAGATCGCCGATCTGCTGCGCGCCGAGGGCGTCGCCGATATGCCGCTGGGCGTGGATGTGGTCGAACCGCCGATGCTGTTCGCCCTGCAGGCCGAAGGGCTCGACGTGCGCGATGTACAGCAGGTGATGCTCGACGCGCGACAGATCAAAAGCATGGACGAGATCGTGCTGCTGAACACCGCGGCGTCGATGGTCGATGGCGCCTATCAGGTGATCTCCGAGCACCTCAAGCCGGGCATGCGCGAGAACGAGCTGGTGGCGATCGCCAACAAGTTCCTCTACGACAACGGTTCGGACGACGTCGAAGCCATCAACGCGGTTTCCGGCGAGCGCTGCAGCCCGCACCCGCACAACTTCACCGACCGCATGTACCGGCCGGGCGATCAGGCCTTCTTCGACGTGATCCAGGCCTACATGGGCTACCGCACCTGCTACTACCGCACCCTCAACGTGGGCAGCAGCACACCGGCGCAGGTCGATGCCTATCGCCAGGCGCGCGAGTGGATCGACAACGCCATCGCGCTGGTCAAGCCCGGCTGCACCACCGACCAGATCGCCGCGGTCTGGCCGCGCGCCGAGGATTTCGGCTTTAGCTCGGAGATGGAGGCCTTCGGTCTGCAGTTCGGCCACGGCCTCGGCCTGGCGCTGCACGAGCGGCCGATCATCAGCCGGCTGGTGTCCTTCGACAACCCCTTCGAGCTGCAGGAAGGCATGGTCTTCGCGCTGGAAACCTACTGCCCGGCGGCCGACGGCAACGGCGCGGCGCGCATCGAGGAGGAGGTGGTGGTCACCGCTACCGGCTGCAAGATCATCACCCTGTTCCCGGCCCAGGAACTGTTCGTCGCCAACGCCTACTAGCGAGGAGCCGCAGATGCCCACCTACGTTTACCGATCGCTGCGCGACCCCGAGGTCACCTACGAATTCCGCCACTCGATGAACGAGCCGGCCTACAGCGAGCACCCGCAGACCGGCGAGCCGCTGCAGCGCATCCTCTCGGCGCCGGTGATCCGCCAGCGCGGGCTGAAAAAATCCACCCGCGTCGATAAGCGCAGCCCGGCGGCAACCGCCTGCGGCTGTGCTTCGTCCACCGCACTGAGCGCGCTGGGCATGGCCAGACAGACGCCGCGCTACCAGCCGACGACGGCCAGGTCGCATAGTCACGGTCACGGTCATGGTCATGGTCACGGCAAGAGCTGCTCCGGCCACCACAAGCACTGACAACGGATATTCCATGAGCAAGAGAAAGACGCCCGGCGCCGCCGAGCAGCTGCGCATGTACCGGCAGATGGTCGCCATCCGCAGCTTTGAGGACAACGCCAACCAGCTCTACCTGGACGCCAAAATGCCCGGTCTGACGCATATGTACACCGGCCAGGAAGCGGTCGCGGTGGGCATCTGCGAGGCGCTCAACCGAGAAGACCAGATCACCTCCACGCACCGCGGTCACGGCCACTGCGTGGCCAAGGGCGCCGAGTTCAAAGCGATGTTCTGCGAGCTGCTCGGCAAGGCCGAGGGCTACTGCCGCGGCAAGGGTGGCTCGATGCACATCGCCGATCAGGACAACGGCAACCTCGGCGCCAACGCCATCGTCGGTGGCTCGGCGGGCATCGCCACCGGTGCCGCGCTGAGCGCCAAGCAGCTCGGTAACGAGCGCGTCACAGTGTGCTTTTTCGGCGACGGCGCGCTCGGTCAGGGGCTGCTCTACGAGGTGATGAACATGGCCGCGTTGTGGCATCTGCCGGTGATCTACGCCTGCGAAAACAACCACTACGGCGAATACACCCACGTCTCCGAAATGGCCGCCGGCTCGCTCACCGGGCGCGCCGAAGCCTTTGGCATCGAGGCCCACGAAGTCGATGGTCAGGACGTGCTGGCGGTCAACAAACTGGCCAGTTCACTGGTGGCGCGGGCGCGCAAGGGTGAAGGGCCGTTTTTCATGCTGCTCGATACCTATCGATACCACGGCCACCACGTCGGCGACATCAACCGCGCCTACTACCGCAGCCGCGACGAAGAGTCCGAGTGGAAAGAGAGCCGCGATCCGATCCGCCTGTTCAGCGACAAGCTCATCGAACAGGGCATCGCCGACCAGGCGGCGCTGGAGGCGATCGACGCGGAAGTCCAGCGCGAAGCCCGCGAAGCGGTGGACTACGCCCTGCAGGCCGCCTACCCACCCGTCGCCGAAGTCGACCAGCACGTGTTCGCCGACTGACCCGCGCCAGCGAGATGAGAGAGGAAAAAACCATGCGTGAGATCACGCTGTCGAAAGCGGTCAACGAGGCGATCGCCGAAGAGATGCGCCGCGACCCCACGGTCGTGCTGATGGGTGAAGATGTCGCCGAGGCCGGCACGCCGTTCAAGGTGTTGTCCGGGCTGGTCGAGGAATTCGGCACCGATCGCGTGCTGGACACGCCGATCTCCGAGCCGGGCTTCACCGGCATCGCGGTCGGCGCAGCGATGACCGGCCTGCGGCCGATCGTCGATCTGATGTTCGGCGACTTCATCTACCTGATCATGGACCAGCTCTGCAACCAGGCGGCCAAGACCCACTACATGTCCGGCGGCAAGCTGAGCGTGCCGATGGTGCTGCGCACCAACCTCGGCGCGACGCGGCGCTCGGCGGCGCAGCACAGCCAGTCGCTGCACGCGCTGGTCGCGCACATCCCCGGTTTGAAAGTCGCCCTGCCCTCCAGCGCCTACGAGGCCAAAGGGCTGCTGAAGACCGCGATCCGCGACAACAACCCGGTGGTGATCATCGAAGACAAGCTGATGTACCAGGACAAGGCCCCGGTGCCGGAGGAGGAATTCCTGATCCCCTTCGGCGAGGCCAACATCCTGCGCCACGGCGATGACATCACCCTGATCGCCACCAGCTCGATGGTGCAGATCGCGCAGCGCGCCGCCGAACAACTGGCCGCCAGCGGCATTTCCTGCGAGGTCATAGACCCGCGCACCATCGCCCCGCTGGACACCGCCACGCTGGTCGAATCGGTGAAGAAAACCGGCCGCGCGATGGTCATCGACGAGGGCCATCGCCGCTACGGCGTCACCGGCGAGATCGCCTCGACCCTCGGCGAAGAGGCGTTTTACTACCTCGATGCGCCGGTCATACGCCTCGGTGCGATGGACGTGCCGGTGCCCTTCTCGCCGGCGCTGGAAGACCTCACCGTGCCCACCGTCGAAGATGTGGTAACGCACGCCGAGCAAGCCGTGCGCGGGGTGATCGGGCATGTCGCATGAGGTGCTGATGCCGCAGCTGGGCATGTCCCAGGACAGCGCGGTGCTGCTCAACTGGCACAAGTCCGTCGGCGATCCGGTCAGCGCCGGTGACGTGCTGTTCGAGGTCGAAACCGACAAGGCGGTGATGGAAGTCGAGGCGCGCGACGCCGGCTATCTGGTGCGCGTCGATGCCGAGGCCGGCAGCGAAGTGGCGGTGGGCAGCGTGATCGCACTGATCGCCGATTCCGCGGACGCCGCGCTCGACGCGGCTCCAGCCGCCGCCGCGGACGCCGCTCCGCCGGCAGCCGAAGACGGCGCAGCGGCCAGCGGCCACGAGGTGCTGATGCCGCAGCTGGGCATGTCCCAGGACAGCGCGGTGCTGCTCAACTGGCACAAGTCCGTCGGCGATCCGGTCAGCGCCGGTGACGTGCTGTTCGAGGTCGAAACCG
Source organism: uncultured Chromatiales bacterium (assembly GCA_965602395.1). Taxonomy (GTDB): domain Bacteria; phylum Pseudomonadota; class Gammaproteobacteria; order CBFCYW01; family CBFCYW01; genus CBFCYW01. The sequence goes on along the minus strand of CBFCYW010000001.1, from coordinate 67,627 downwards.
ACAAGGCGGTGATGGAAGTCGAGGCGCGCGACGCCGGCTATCTGGTGCGCGTCGATGCCGAGGCCGGCAGCGAAGTGGCGGTGGGCAGCGTGATCGCGCTGATCGCCGATTCCGCGGACGCCGCAGTCGCTGCCACCGCGACCAGCCCGGCGGCTGCGGCCACTGCCCCGGCTGCGACCCCGGCCGCGACCCCGGCCCCGGTTGCCCCCCCGGCCGCAGCGGCCACCGCCGCAACCGGCGCCGCATCGCGCCGCGCCGCCGGCGACAAGATCCTCGCCTCGCCCAAGGCGCGCCGCCTGGCCGCCGAGCGCGGCGTCAGCCTGCAACAGCTGCTCGACGCCGGCATGCGCGAGCCGATTCTGGCCCGCGACCTGCCGGATGCGGCGCAGCTCGCAGGCATCCTCAGCGCCGCCGCCGAGAGCCGCGCGGCCAGCGATGCCAGCCCCGCGGCCAGCCGGCTGAGCGCCCGCTACGACGCTGCCGCCTTCGCCGAATTCGCGCGCTGGGCAGGCGATTACAGCGAGGGCGCAGTCGATGCCGCGGCGATCTGGGCCAGCTTCGCGCTGGCCGCACACGAGCGGATGCGGGGCGAGCCTGCGGATCGCCGCGCAGCACCGTGGCGGGTGCAGGTGCAGACGCTGTACGGCGCGGATCGCCTGCTGGCGTTGCGCGGCTGCACGCTTGGCGCCGCAGCCGTGGCCAGTGCAGACAGCGCCGCCGACGAATCCGCCGAGGCGGCGCCCGATCTGCAACTGCACGAGCTGTCCGACAGCGCCATCGACGAGCTGCGGTGCGGCACTACCAGCGCGCCGACGCTGGTGATCACGCGGCGCGGCGACGAAGGCCGCCTGACGCTGTATTACGACCAGCGACAGCTGCCCATCAGCAGCGCGCTGCGCTGGCTCGACGGCATCGCCCGGCGCGGTGCCGAGCCGCTGCAACACCTGCTTTAAACAACCGTTTGCCAGACAAACCCCGGATTCAGCATGCACAAGCAACTGTTCATTGACGGCCAGTGGCGCGACGCCAGCGACGGCGCCAGCTTCCCGGTCTACAACCCCGCCGACGAGAGCCTGCTCTGCGAGGTGGCCTCGGCCACGGTCGACGACGCCCGCGCGGCACTCGACGCCGCCGAGCGCGCCCAGCGCGAGTGGGCCGCGCGCAGCCCGCGCGAGCGCTCGGTGGTGCTGTCGCGCGCCTTCGAGCTGTTCACTGCGCGGCTCGACGAGTTCGCCCGCCTGATCACCCTGGAAAACGGCAAGGCCCGCGCCGACGCCATGGGCGAAGCCGCCTACGCCGCTGAATTCTTCCGCTGGAACGCCGAGGAGGCGGTGCGCGCCGAGGGCCACTACGGCATGGCGCCGGCCTCCGGCGCGCGCACTCTGGTGCACCACAAGCCGGCCGGGCTGGCGCTGCTGATCACGCCGTGGAACTACCCGGCGGCGATGGGCACGCGCAAGATCGCCCCGGCGCTGGCCGCCGGCTGCGGGGTGATCATCAAACCCGCCTCCGAGACCCCGCTGACCATGCTCGCGCTGATGCCGCTGCTCGAAGAGGCCGGCGTGCCCGCCGGGCTGGTCAGCGCGCTGCCGACGCGGCGCACCGGCGCGGTGATCGACTGCCTGCTGGATGACCCGCGGGTGCGCGTGGTGTCCTTCACCGGCTCCACCGAGGTCGGTCGCACGCTGCTGCAGGGCGCGGCGCGGCAGATCCTCAACCCGGCGATGGAGCTGGGCGGCAACGCGCCGTTCATCGTCTGCGCCGACGCCGACATCGATGCCGCCGTGGATGGCCTGATGATGGCCAAGATGCGCAATCTCGGCGAGGCCTGCACCGCGGCCAATCGGATTTACGTGCACCGCGATGTGGAGGCCGAATTCGTCGACAAATACGTGGCGAAAATGGCCGCACTGAAGGTCGGCAACGGCCTCGACGAGGACGTCGACGTCGGCCCGCTGGTTAATCGCGCCACCCGCGACAAGGTCGCCAGCCTGGTCGAGGACGCGCTGCAGCGCGGCGCCACCTGCCGCCTCGGCGGCCAGCTGCCGGAGGGACCCGGGCACTTCTACCCGCCCACCGTGCTCACCGACGTGCCGGCCGATGCCACCTGCTGCAGCGACGAGATCTTCGGCCCGGTGGCGGCGATCCAGACCTTCGACGACGAGGCCGAAGTCATCGCCCGCGCCAACGACACCGAATACGGCCTGGTCGCCTATCTGTACTGCGGCGAGCTGGGCCGCGGCCTGCGCCTCGGCGAACAGCTCGAATTCGGCATGCTCGGCCTCAACCGCGGGCTGGTCTCCGACCCGGCGGCGCCGTTCGGCGGCGTCAAGCAGTCCGGCATCGGTCGCGAAGGCGGCAAGGAAGGCATGCTGGAATTCATGGAAACCCAGTACATTTCGACGGTGATCTGAGCAATGAGCAGCACACAGATGGGCAATCCGGCGCAGGCCGCCGCCCCGCTGGCCAGCCCTGCGGTGCGCCAGCTGGCGCGCCAGCGCGGCATCGATCTGCCGGCGCTGGCCGCCAGGCTCGGCAAATCCTACCTCAGTGAAGCCGACCTGCAGCCCGCGGCGCAGCAGCCGGCCGGCAATGCCGCGGCCACGCCGGATCGCGACAGCCTCGGCCCCGGCGAAGCGCAGCCGCTGAGCCGGCTGGAAAAGCTCGCCGCCAGCAATCTGCTCGGCTCGCACCAGCAGATCCCCACCGTGACCCACCACGACGCGGTCGACACCGGCGCGGTGGAGGCACTGCGCGCATCGCTGGCAGACGAGGCCGCCGCGCGCGGTCTGCGGCTGTCCGCGCTGAGCCTGCACGTGCTGGCGCTGGCGCGCAGCCTGGCCGCCTTTCCACGCTTCAACGCCGCGCTCACCGATGGCGGCGATAGCCTCTGGCTGAAGCGCGACATCCACGTCGGCATCGCCGTGGACACGCCGCACGGGCTGATGGTGCCAGTGCTGCGCGACGCCGACCGCATCGGCCTGTGGGCGATCAGTGCGCGCATCGCCGATCTGGCCGCGCGGGCGCGCCAGCGCAAGCTCGACCCCAGCGAAATGAGCGGTGCCGGAATGAGCATTTCCAGCCTCGGCGGCATCGGCGGACGCGCTTTCACGCCGATGATCAACCCGCCGGAGGTGGCGATCCTCGGCATCACCCGCAGCCGCACCGAACCGGTCTGGGACGGCGAGCAATTCCAGCCGCGCCAGCTCTGCCCGCTGGATCTGACCTACGACCACCGCGTCATCAACGGCGCCGACGCGGCGCGCTTCATGGGCCACTACATCGGCCTGCTGGAGACACCGCGCAAGCTGCTGTTCTGATGGAAGATTCAAAGCACATGCAGGAAAAAGATCTGGTCGTCATCGGTGGCGGCCCGGGCGGTTACGCAGCGGCCTTTCGCGCCGCCGATCTGGGCCGCGCGGTAACCATCGTCGAGAGCCGCGAAACGCTCGGCGGCGTCTGCCTCAACGAGGGCTGCATCCCGTCCAAGGCGCTGCTGCACAGCGCCGAGGTGATCAACGAAGCGCGCGAGATCGCCGATTTCGGCATCCACTTCGCGGCGCCGCGGATCGATCTGCGCGCACTGCGCGCACGCACCGAAAAGGTCATCGAAACCCTCACCGGCGGGCTGGCCGGGTTGGCCGCGCGACGCCGCGTCGAAGTGGTTCGCGGCAGCGCAAGCTTCGCCGCCGCCGACCGGCTGGAGGTGGCGCTGCACGACGGCAGCGGCGAGCAGTGGCGCGCCAAAGACATCATCATCGCCAGCGGCTCCTCGGCGGTGCAGCTGCCCGGCTGGCCGCAGGATCCGCGCATCTGGGACGCGCGCGCCGCGTTGGAGCTGGAGTCGGTGCCGGAGCGGCTGGCGATCGTCGGCGGCGGCATCATCGGTCTGGAAATGGCCTCGATCTACCGCGCGCTGGGCAGCCAGGTGAGCATCGTCGAGCTGGCCGGGCAGATCGCCCCGGGCTGCGACGCCGACGCCGTGGCGGTGCTGCAGCGCCGGCTGCAAGCCGAGGGTTGCAGCATCCACTGCGACACCCGCGTCAGCGCCATCGACGCCGCGGCCGACGCGCTGACGCTGCACTGCGAGGGCGCCTTCAGCGGCGAACTGGTCGCCGACCGCGTCATCCAGTCGGTCGGGCGCAAGCCGAACAGCGCCGCACTGGCGCTGGAGAATGCCGGATTGGCCGCCGACCAGCGCGGCGCCATCCCCGTGGATCAGCAGTGCCGCACCGCGCTGGCGAATGTCTTTGCGGTCGGCGACGTCACCGGCGGCATGCTGCTCGCGCATCGCGCCGTCCACCAGGGCCACGTCGCCGCGGAGTCCGCCTGTGGCCACCTCTGTGCCTTCGACACCCAGCTGATCCCCTCGGTGGCCTACACCAGCCCGGAGCTGGCCTGGGTGGGCATCGACGAGCATCAGGCGCGTGAGCACGGGCTGGCGGTGAAGAGCAGCGTCTTTCCCTGGGCGGCCAACGGTCGCTCGCTGGCCCACGGCCGCGGCGAGGGCTTCACCAAGCTGATCTATTCCAGCGATGACCAGCGCGTGCTCGGCGCGGTGATCGTCGGCCAGGGCGCGGGCGAGATGATCTCCGAACTGACCCTGGGCATCGAAATGGGCGCGCGGTTGGAGGACATCGCCGCCACCGTGCACCCGCACCCGACCCGCGCCGAAAGCATCGGCATGGCCGCGGAGCTGGCACTGGGCCGCTGCACCGATCTCTGAGCGCCGCCGCTCAACTGCTGCGCGGGCGTTCCGCTGCGAATCCGGCGCCCCCGCCACAGGCGCCGGTTTGCGGCGGGCGGCCTGGCTTGCGCAGCCCGCGGCGGTGGGCGGATCGCCTGATCTCCCCCCTTGCACGGCCGGCATCCCTGAAGGCCGCCGCTACAGCCGGTTCGCGGCGGCCGCTGGCCATCTGCTGAAAATATCGCAGCGCCGCTCTCAGCCATCGAAAAACAGCTGAACCCACACCAGCGGCGAGCGCTTCGGGTCAGCTGCCGGCAGCGCCAATGCTGCCCGCCGTTGCAGCCAGAGCGCGGGCTGTGGCGTTTGCGCGGCCTCTGCGAGACCGCTGTTGAGCGGGTCGCCATTTCCAGAATCACCTTCCGTTCGTCACGAACTGGCACAGTCCGGACACGCTAGCGCGCGCTTCGTCGCAAGGCACTCGCCGCTGGCGACAAGCGTGCGCACTGTGTGGCTCATTGCTGAATACGGAGACCGGAAGATGACCATCCGACACAAGGCGGCGGCGCTACTGAGCGCCCTGTTGGCCACCACCGCCGCCAGCCGCGTGCTGGCCGCTGAAGTAGATCTGCAAATCCACAGCAGCGGCCCGACCAGCGGCAGCTACTACATCGCGGTGCACGAATACGCCGATGGTTTCCCCGGCGACGGCGCCACCACCCAGCTGCGCGTCGCCGTGGGCGCCAGCGAGCAGTCGGTGCGCCTGCCGGTACTCGCCGACGGGCGCTACGCCATCGCCGTGTTTCAGGATCTTGACGGCGACGGCGAGCTGGACACCAACCTGCTCGGCATGCCCACCGAACCCCACGGCTTCAGCCGCGACGCGCGCGGCAACCTGGGTCCGCCGAGCTTCGAAGACGCCGCACTGCACCTCGCCGGTGCACAGCGCCTGACCATCCGACTCGCCGATTGACTGCGGAGCCGCCAGTGAACAGACGCGATTTTCTGCGCTGCGCCGCCGGCACGGGCATCCTGGGTTCCGCCACGAGCAGCGGCGCTCTGGCCGCCGGCGGCTGGTTCCCGATCGCGACATCAACCGCCGCCTCGGGCGAGGCATCTGTCGCAGCGCTCGATGAGCGCTGGACACTGGGCCTGAGCAGCGTGACCCGCGACAGCCTGGGCGCCGCCAGCGGCGAGATCGAGATCCTCCACGGCCGCATTCCCGCCACCCTGCGCGGCACGCTGTACCGCAACGGCCCGGCGCGCCACGGGCGCGGCGGGCGCCGCTACACGCACTGGTTCGATGGCGACGGCATGTTGCAGGAATTCCGCTTTGACGACGCCGGCCTCAGCCACCGCGGGCGCTTCGTGCAGACTCGAAAATACCGCGAGGAGTCGCGCGCCGGGCACCTGCTCTACCCCGGCTTCGGCACCCGCGACGCCAGCCTGCGCCAACCCGCCTCGGCGGATGCAATGAACCCCGCCAACATCAGCGTGATCGCCCACGACGGCGAATTGCTGGCCCTGTGGGAGGGCGGCAGCGCGCATCGCGTCGACCCGCGCGATCTGTCCACCATCGGCCGGCAGCGCTGGTCCGAAGCGAGCGCCGGCCTGCCCTTTTCCGCCCACCCCAAGCGCGACCGCGACGGCAGCCTGTGGAATTTCGGCATCGCCCCCGGCAGCGGCCGGCTAGTGATCTGGCACATCGGCGCCGATGCTGCACTGCGCCAGGTGCGCGCCCTGCCGCTGCCGGGCGGCGGGGCCGGCGGCGAACCGATGGTCCACGACTTCGCCATCACCGCCCGCTATCTGGTCTTTCTGCTGCCGCCGTTCGAATTCTCGGCCGCGGCCTACGCCGATGGCGCGAGCTTTCTCGACAGCCACCGCTGGCGCGCCGACGGCGCGATGCGCGCGTTGCTGGTGGACAAGGCCGACTGGGATCGGCAACGGCTGTTCGAGCTGCCGGCGGGATTCGTCTTTCACACTGGCGGCGCCTGGGATGATCGCGACGCGGTCTATCTCGACTACCAGCGCTACGCCGACGCCAGCGTGGTCACCGGCTATGCGCGGCAGATCATGCGCGGCGAACCGGCCCGCGCCGACAACCGCGCCGTGCAGCTGCGCCTCGACCTTCGCGGCGGCGGCGCTCAAGAGATGAAGATCGGCGGCCACGGCGAGTTCCCCCGTCTGCACCCGCGCCACATCGGCCGCCGCTACCGCTATCGCTACGCGCTCGCCGACGGCGCAGCGGACGCCGCGACCCGGCAGCCGTTCTTCAGCGCCATCGAAGCGCGCGATCTGCGCAGCGCCATCGCCCTTCGTTACGACTACGGGGCTGGCATCGCCGCCGAGGAGCACATCGTCGTGCCCAGGCCCGGGGGAAGTGGCGAGCGCGACGCCTGGCTGCTGGGCACGGCCCTCGACTGGCGCCGCGGACGCACCCTGATCAGCGTCTTCGATGCCGCCGCGGTGGATGCCGGGCCGCTGTTTCAGGCCGCCCTGCCCTACGCCCTGCCACTGGGTTTTCATGGCAATTTCGTCACCGCCTGAGGCGAAGGATCGCCCGCATCGATTGTCACAGCCATCACTTTTAGCGAGGATCGAGCCATGCCGCAAAACGACAGCCAGCTGACCGAGCAACGCATTCGCAAACAGGTGCACCGCCTGCGCGGCCTGTACATCCACGCCGCCATCTACGCCGTGGTCAACATCGGCCTGCTGCTCATCGATCTGTTGGGCAGCCCCGGCAAACTGTGGTTTTTCTATCCGCTGTTCGGCTGGGGCATCGGCCTCGCCTGCCACGCTGCGGTGCTGTATCTGCCACAGCACTGGCTGGGCGAGGAGTGGGAAGCCCGCAAAGTGGCCGAGCTGATGAATCGGGAGCCCCACTGATGGGCCTCGCGACACACGTCAGGCGCGGCTGGAATCTTTGGCCGCGCTGGCTGCGTGCCGCGATGGTGATCATCGGCAACCTGCTGATCGCCATCTTCCTGACCTCTATCGGTTATGGCGGCAGCTTCGCTGTCAACCTGCTGTTTTCTCAGTGCGTCGGCCTATCCATCCTCAGCGCGGTGGAAATCACCCTGAGCCGGCTCGGCCAGCGACACGACCGGCTGCAGCCACTGGCGACACCACTGGCCATAGTCGCCGGATCGCTGCTTGGCACGGCTCTCGGCTACCAGCTCTCAAGCCTGCTGTTCGACGTCACGCCAGGCAATCAGCTCAACGCCAGCGGTGGCACGGACGTCTACTGGCAGATAGTGCTCATCGGCCTGCTGTTCGGCACCATCGCCACCGCCTACTTCACCCTGCAACAACGGCTGCACGAGGCCCGCGGCGCACTCCAGCAGCAACGCCTGCGCACCGCCGAAGTGCAGCGTGAAGAGGCACAGATGCAGCTGCGCCTGCTGCGCGCGCAGGTCGAGCCGCACTTTCTTTTCAACAGCCTGGCGCACGTCGACAGCCTGCTCGCCGAAGACCCGTCCCAGGGCCGCGCGCTGCTCGGCGAATTGATCAACTATCTGCGCGCCAGCCTGCGCCACAGCCGGCAGAGCCACTGCACCCTCGGCGAAGAACTCGATCTCCTGCAAAGCTATCTGGCGCTGATGTGCCAGCGAATGGGTGGCCGGCTGGCGGTGGCCATCTACGTCGACGAGGCCCTGCGCACCCAGCCCATGCCACCGATGCTGCTCCAGCCTCTGGTGGAGAACGCCATCATCCACGGCCTCGAACCCTGCCCACGCGGCGGCCGCCTGTTGATTCTCGGCCGCCACGAGGGCGGCGACGGCGCGCCGGGCAGTGGAGAAATCCTGCTCGAAGTGAGCGATAACGGCATCGGCCTCAACCCGTCGAGTCAGACCTCGGGCAGCGGCAACGGGCTGGAAAACCTGCGCGCACGACTGCGCGGCTACTACAACGGCGGCGCGGCGCTGGAGCTGGAAGAAAACCGCGGTGGCGGCCTCACCGCGCGACTCAGCCTGCCGATCATCGCCCAGCCCTGGGCGCTCCAGGACGCGACCAGCCAGGCCGAAAGCGCCGGAGCCGCGCCGACGGCAGCCGCCATCGATGACCACGACACGGCCATTGCCGCAGCCGGTTCCTCGACCGATCGCAACACAAACGACGCCAGGGAAACCGCCACCGCAGCCGTCGAAACGTCACAATGAACGCAACGCGCGCGCTGATCGCCGAGGATGAACCGGCGCTGGCTCGGGATCTGATCCGGCGCCTGGCGCTGTTGTGGCCGGAGCTGGAGATCGTCGCCGTCTGCCACGACGGCGATGAGGCCGCAGCACAGCTCGCTGCGCTGCGACCCGACATCGCCTTTCTCGACATCCGCATGCCCGGTCGCAGCGGCCTGCAAGTGGCTCGCCAACTGCCGGCCGGCTGTCGCCCGGTGTTCGTCACCGCCTACGACGAACACGCCGTGGAAGCCTTCGAGCACGCCGCGCTGGACTACCTGCTCAAGCCGGTCAGCGACGCGCGACTGGCGCAGAGCGTGGAGCGGCTGCGCCAGCAGTGCGCGCCAGCACCCGATGCGGCGCTGATCGAGGCACTGCTGCAGAGCCTCGGCGGCGCCGCGGCGAAGGGGGAAGGCGGGGCGAAAGCGGTGGCTGCCAACGCCAGCACCGGGGTGGGCGGCAGCGATGGCCGCTTGCAGTGGATTCGCGCCGCGATCGGCGAGCGGGTCAAACTGCTGTCGGTCAGTGAGGTGCTGTGCTTCGTCGCCGAAGACAAGTACACCAGCGTGATTACCGCCGACGGCGACTACCCGATCCGCACCAGCATCCGCGAGCTGGAAGCGAGCCTCGACCCGGACAGTTTCTGGCGCGTGCACCGCGCCAGCATTGTCAACGTGGCCGCCATCGCCGAGATCAGCCGCCAATTCCACGGCCGCCTCGAACTGCGCCTGCGCGACAGCGAGCGGACGCTCACCGTGAGCCGCGCCTACGCCTGGCGCTTTCGGCAGATGTAGCGGCGCCGATCCCGGCGACAGCCGGATTCAACCGGCAACCGCAGCCTCGCTGAAGGGGTGGCGGCGGATGATATTGTCGTCGCGCTCGGGGCTGGTGGAGATGATATCCACCGGCACCCCGACCAACTGCTCCAGGCGCGCGATGTAGTTGCGCGCCGCCAGCGGCAGCTGCTCCAGACTGCGCACACCCTCGGTGGATTCACTCCAGCCGGGCATCTCTTCGTAGACCGGCTCGCAGGCGGCGAAAGCCTCGGCGCCCACCGGCGGCAGTTCGAGCAGCTCGCCAGCGCAGCGATAGCCGGTGCACAGCCTGAGGCTGTCCAGCCCGTCGAGGACATCGAGCTTGGTCAGGCACAGGCCGCTCAAGCTGTTGACCGCCGCCGCCTGGCGCAGCACTACGGCGTCGAACCAGCCGCAGCGCCGCGGCCGGCCGGTGGTGGCGCCAAACTCGTGGCCGCGCCGCGCCAGGTGCTCACCGTTTTCATCGAACAGCTCGGTGGGAAACGGCCCGGCGCCGACGCGGGTGGTGTAGGCCTTGGTGATGCCGAGCACGTAATCGAGGTCGAGCGGGCCGACGCCGCTACCGGTGCAGGCGCCACCGGCGGTGGTATTCGACGAGGTGACGTAGGGATAGGTGCCGTGATCGACATCCAGCAGCGTGCCCTGGGCGCCCTCGAAGAGCAGGCTGGCGCCGCTGGCGCGCAGTTCGTGCAGGCGGCCGGGGATGTTGGTCACCAGCGGGCGCAGGCGCTCGGCCAGTGCCAGCCCGGTGTCCAGCACGCGCTGTGGATCGACCGCTTCGGCCTCGTGGTAGCCGGTGAGCTGGAAGTTGTAGAAATCCAGCACGCCGCGCAGCTTTTCTTCAAAGCGCGCTGCGTCGAGCAAATCCATCACGCGGATCGAGCGGCGCGCCACCTTGTCTTCGTAGGCCGGGCCGATGCCGCGCCCGGTGGTACCGATGGCGGACTTGCCGGCGGCGCGCTCGCGGGCCTGATCCAGGGCCACGTGGTAGGGCAGGATCAGCGGGCAGGCCTCGCTGATGCGCAGCCGCTCGGCGACCGGCACGCCGCGCGCTTCGAGCATGTCCATCTCCTCGCCCAGCGCCTCCGGCGAGAGCACCACGCCGTTGCCGATCAGGCACTCGACGCCGGCGCGCAGAATGCCCGAGGGAATCAGGTGCAGCACGGTCTTTTCGCCGTCGATGACCAGCGTGTGACCGGCGTTGTGGCCGCCCTGGAAGCGCACCACCGCGGCCACCCGATCGGTGAGCACGTCGACGATCTTGCCCTTGCCCTCGTCACCCCACTGGGTGCCCAGTATTACGATGTTTCTGCCCATCTCAAACGTCTGCCAGTGTCCAGTGTTTGTCTCGATAAACCAGCCGCCGATCGCAGCCGCTGGCGCGCGCGTCGCCGCGCTGGCCGGGGAGTTCGCAGATCACCCGTTCGCCGGCGGCGCGCAATCTGGCGATTTCATCCCAGAGGCCGCTCGGGGCCGCATCGGCCGGCACGAAAACACCGCGCGGTGGCGCTGCGGCCGGATCGGCGCGCGCCTCGCGCAGGCTGCTCAGCATTTTCAGATCGGTGGAGAAGCCGGTCGCCGGCCGCGCCCGACCAAAGGCGCGGCCGATGTCGTCATAGCGCCCGCCGCGGGCGATCTCCTGCCCGCAGTCGGGGACGTAGGCGGCGAACACCACGCCGGTGTGGTAGTGGTAGCCGCGCAGCTCGGCGAGATCGAAGTGCAACTCGGCGCTCACGCCGCGCGCGAGCAGCAGATCGGCGACCCGCGCCAGATAGGCCAGCGCCGCGTGCACCGCTTCGCCGGCCGCGGCCAGCTCGACCCGGGCGCGTTCGAGCACCTCGCGATCACCGTTGAGTTCGGCCAGCAGCGCCAGCATCCGGCGCAGCTCGGCATCCAGCTCCAGCTCGCGCAGGAACAGCTCGATCTCCGGGCGCGATTTGCGCTGCAACATCTCGAATAGCGTCGCCTCTTCCGTCGCCGAGAGGCCGGCCTGCGCCGCCAGCGCACTAAAGATGCCGACGTGGCCGAGATCGACGAAGGGCGATTCGATGCCGGCCAGCGCCAGCGTCTCGACCATCAGCGCGGCCACTTCGGCGTCACTTTCAGCGCCGCTGTGACCGTACAGCTCGGCGCCCAGCTGCAGCGGGCTGCGGCCACCGGCGAAGCCGTCCGGCAGGGTGCGCAGCACGGTGCCCATGTAGCACAGCCGCGACGGCGTGTCGCGGCGCAGGCGGTGGGCGTCGATGCGCGCCACCTGCGGCGTCATATCGGCGCGCACGCCCATGGTCCGGCCGGTCAGCTGGTCGGTGAGCTTGAAGGTCTGCAGGTCGAACTCGTGGCCGGTGCCAACGAGCAGCGATTCGAGGTATTCGATAAACGGCGGTGCGACCAGCTCATAGCCCCAGCCGAGGTACAGATCGACCACGCGGCGACGCAACAGCTCCAGCGCCAGCGCCGCGTCGGGCAGCAGTTCATCGATGCCTTCCGGCAGTCTCCAGCGATCCTGATTCATGTTGCAGTGCTTGCCGGGCGCGGCCCGGGGGTTCAGCGAATCCAGTACAGCAGCAGCACGCCAGCGAGCATGCTGGCCAGCCCCACCAGACGCAGCTGTCGGTCCGGCAGTCGCGCCAGCTGGGCGACAGCCTGGCGGTAGGCGCGCGGACTGGCGAAGGGCAGCAGCCCCTCGATGACCAACAGCAGGGCGACGGCGGAGAGTATTTCGCTCATCCGGAATTCCGACGAAAAAAATCGGGCGGTGCAGACCGCCCGATCGATGAATGAGGCCGTATTCGGTTGCTCGTGCCGCCGGAGCGGCGCGGGCAATTCTACTGGTTTCCGCTCGACTGGTTAAAGTAGCGGAAGAATTCCGAATCCGGCTGCAGCACGAGCACGTCGCCGGCGCCGCCGAAGGCGTTGCGGTAGGCGTTGAGGCTGCGGTAGAGGTTGTAGAACTCGCGGTTGGCGCCGTAGGCCGCGGCGTAGGTCGCGGCGGCGACGGCATCGCCCTCACCGCGGATCTGCTCGGATTCAGCATAGGCTTCGGCGAGCACTTCTTCGCGCTGGCGCTCGGCGTCGGCACGGATGCCCTTGGCCTGCTCCTCACCGCGCGAGCGGAAAGCCTTGGCCACAGTGGCGCGCTCTTTTTCCATGCGGCTGTAAACCGCGTCGGACACATCCGGTGGCAGCTCGACCTTTTTCACCCGCACATCGGTCACTTCCACGCCCAGCTCACTGGCCGCGAGGTTGACCTGGGTCTGCACCTCGCCCATCAACTCGACGCGCTCGCCGGCGATGACCTCTTTTACGGTGCGCTTGCCGACCGCGTCCAAGACGCTCTTGTTGGTGAACTGCGAAAGCCGCGTCAGCGCGTTGCGTTCGTCCCCGGAGGTGGCGCGGAAGAAGCGCTCGACGTTGGCGATGCGCCACTTGACGAAGGCGTCGACGACGACGTTTTTCTTCTCGCTGGTGAGCACCCGCGCGGGGCGTGCATCGAGGGTCAGGATGCGACCATCGAACACGTGCACCGTGTTATAGAAGGGGATCTTGAAGTGCAGCCCCGGCTTGTAGTCGGCGCGCACAATCTCACCCAGGGCCAGCTTGATGGCCTTTTCACGCTCGTGGACGGTGAAGGTGGAGGCGGCGAAAATCAGCGCCGCCAGCGCCACCACGACGATGATCATCGAGGAACGGTTCATCAACGCGGCTCCCTTGCTCTGCGGTTGCCGCTATCGCCGCTGTTGCGCAGGCGCGACGATGACGGGGTGAACTGGGCTTCGGGGGTCGGCAGCGGCGTGCTCGAACCCGGACGGAAGTTGCGCATGTCGTCGGCAGCCTGGGACGCACCATCGCGGCCGATCAGTTTATCCAGCGGCAGGTACATCAGGTTGTTGCCACCCTCGACGTCGACCACCACCTTGCTGGAACGGCTGAGGACGCTCTCCACCGCATCGATGTAGAGGCGATCGCGGGTCACCCCGGGCGCTTTCTCATACTCGCGCAGCAGCGCGGTGAAGCGGTTGGCCTCACCCTCGGCGGATTTGGTCACGCGGGTGCGGTAGCCCTTGGCCTGTTCGAGAATCTGGCGGGCGTCACCACGGGCGCGGGGGATGATCTCGTTGGCGTAGGCCTCGGCTTCGTTGATGAAACGCTGCTCATCCTCGCGCGCCTTGATGGCGTCGGAGAAGGCGGCCTGTACAGGCTCCGGTGGCTGCGCGCCCTCGAGGTTGACGGTAGTCAGAAAGAGCCCTGTGGAATAGTCATCGAGGATCGCCTGCGCACGCTCCTTGGTGCCGGCGGCAATGGCATCGCGCCCCTGGGTGATGATGAAGTCCATATCGTTGCCACCGATCACCTCGCGGATCGCGCTCTCGGCGACCTGCTGCAGCGTGGCGTCGGGGGTGCGTACCTTAAAGAGGAAATCCTCGGCATTCTTGATGTTGTACTGCACCGACATGTCGATCTCGACGATATTCTCATCGCGGGTGAGCATCGACTGCTTGCGCATCAGCACCGAGCGGATCTGGTCGACATTGACCTTTTCCACGCTCTGAATCGGCCACGGCAGATGCCAGTGGGGCCCCGGGGTAGTGGTCGCCACATAGCGCCCAAACTGGGTGACCACACCGCGCTCGGCAGGCTGGATCAGATAGATACCCGAGGCCAGCCAGGCGATCGCCGCAATGACGATGATCAGCGTGCCACCGATCGAACTGAAGCGCCCGCCACCGGAACCACCATTGCCCGAGCCACCACCGCGGCGCCCGAAAATGCCGCCGAACTTGCTCTGCAGGTTCTTGAAGACCTCGTCGAGATCCGGCGGCCCCTTGTCATTCCGGTTGCCCCCCCATGGGTCCCGATTACCGCCACCCGGCTCATTCCAGGCCATATATCGCTCCGTAACTAGTGAATTTCTGGTGTCAGACGCGCTACTGCAAGCGCGAAATTCTAGGGGCGCGCGGCGCCCGCGGCAAGCTGGACTGCCGATTCGGCGGCAGCCTCGCCCGCCTTGTTCGCCATGTCCGCGGCGACTGGCACAGCCGATGTCTGCAGCACATCGTCGGACAGGCCCTCACGTTTGGCAATTCGCTGCCAGGCGACCTGATCGAGATCGATCTCAAGTCGCGCACCGCCATCCTCTGTGGATTCTTCGCCGAGCACGGCATCCTCGGCGTATAGCGCCGAACGCAGGCGGCCCTGCTGCGGGCCGAGCTGCAGGCAGCCCGAGACGCGGCTGCGGCGAAAGCTGTCGGCGAGCGCCTCGCGCAGGAGTTCCAGCCCTTCGCCACTGGCGGCCGACAGCCAGATGGCGCGCGCCGTTCCGCTCTCGTCGCGCTCGATGTGCGCGCTCGCAGCACAGCAATCGATCTTGTTGTAGATGCGCAGCACCGGCACTTCGCCGGCGCCGATCTCGTCGAGCACCGCTTCCACGTCGGCGATGTGTTCGCCGCGCTGCTCGTCGGCGGCGTCGATCACGTGCAGCAGTAGATCGGCATCGCGCGTTTCCTGCAGGGTGGCGTGAAATGCCGCCACCAGTTCGTGGGGCAGATCGCTGACAAAGCCAACGGTGTCCGCCAGAACCAGCGCCTGACCGTCGCCCAGTGCCAGCCGGCGCAGGGTCGGGTCGAGGGTGGCAAAGAGCTGGTCGGCGGCGTAGACCCCGGCGCCGGCGAGACTGTTGAAGAGGGTCGATTTGCCCGCGTTGGTGTAGCCGACCAGCGCCACCGTGGGCACCTCGGCCTTGCGTCTGGCGGCGCGCCCCTGCTCGCGCTGGCGACGCACGTTGTCGAGCCGGCGGCGGATCTGCTTGATACGCTGGGCGAGCAAGCGGCGATCGGTCTCCAGCTGGGTCTCGCCCGGACCGCGCAGGCCGATCCCGCCCTTCTGCCGCTCCAGGTGGGTCCAGCCGCGCACCAGCCGCGTCGACAGGTGCTGCAATTGTGCAAGCTCCACCTGCAGCTTGCCCTCAAATGAGCGCGCGCGCTGGGCGAAAATATCGAGGATCAATCCGGCGCGATCGAGCACTCGGCACTGCAGGCGCTTTTCCAGATTGCGCTCCTGACTCGGGCTCAATGCGTGATCAAACATGACGATGTCGGCGCCGAGTGCGGCGACCGCCGAAGCGATCTCGTCCACCTTGCCGCCGCCGATGAAATAGCGCGGATCGGGCCTGGCGCGCAGCGCATCGATGTCACCGAGAATCGAAGCGCCGGCGGAGACCGCCAGTTCAGCGAACTCCCGTCGCGCCTCGGCACAGCTGGGCTGGCCTAGCGAGACGTGGACCAGCAGAGTTTTCTCACCACTGCCCGGGCGATCAAACAAGGCGCTGCCCCAAGTCCGGATGGCGACTGATCAATTGGCGACTTCCCCTTCTTCCGGCGGGGGCGCTATCTTGACCGGGCGGGAGGGCACGACGGTGGAGATGGCGTGCTTGTAGACCATCTGACTGACGCTGTTCTTGAGCAGCACCACGAACTGGTCGAAGGATTCGATCTGCCCCTGCAGCTTGATGCCATTGACCAGATAGATCGACACCGGGATCCGCTCCTTGCGCAGCGTGTTCAAAAAGGGTTCTTGTAACGACTGCCCTTTTGCCATCATCAACTCCTGAAAAGCGTGCTTGGAATAGTTGTTCGCGCAGACCGGCCATCTGTCGTGGCGCAGTGCAACAATACGGACTGTAGTTTAGCCGGGATAACCGTCAATTCATACGATTACGCACAGCCCTGTAATTCGCTCGCGGTCGCGAGCGCTGCGGACTATCAGGTACCGGCGAGCATCGACTGCACCCACAGCCACACGACGAGCATGAAAAGCAGCGTGCCAATCAGCCCACCGATGACGAAGTGGACCATCTTTCCCTGTTTGAAATCACGCTGGCGATTGGCCTCGCTCTGCACCCCGAGGCCGGCCCATAGAATGCTTTTGGTGACACCCCAGAAACCGAGGCCCGGCTCGGCCTGCTGCGGCTCGCCGGCAGGCTGTCGCGGCTCATCGTTGGCGGGTTTATCGGACATCATCGCGGCCTCGGCAAATTTCAGGGGGGCGCATTCTAGCGCCACCCGCGCGGCGGCAGAATGCTCACGATGGGGTAGCCGGCTCGATCCGGCTCAGCAGCTCATCACCCAGCCACTGCTGTAGAAATCCGACTGCGCGCAATGGTGCATTGGCCTCGTCGACCCATTCGCACAGCCCCGCGCAGATCGCGGCGAAATCGGCGCCCTCGGCACAGCGATCCAGCGCCCATGCCTCATCGACCTCCAGCGAGCGCCAGTGCGGGTCCAGCCCCTTGCGCCACACCAGCCAGGCTACCGGCTGATCATCGCCAGACAGCTCCGGCAACGGCTCGCCGTTGCGTGCAGCCTCGCGCAGCGGCGCCACATTGTAGTGCAGATCGAGCCGTTGCATCGCCGCTACCGGGTGCAGTCGCATGCCGCCCCAGTGCTCGGGTGGAACCGCCATCAGCTGCTCCAGTGTGGCGAGCTGCTCATCGGCGGCATCGAACACCGCTGCCAGCGCCCACTCAAAGCGCGCCAGCTCGATCAGTTCCGGTCGCTGACACCAGGGTTCGGCGGCCGCCAGCCAGTCGGCAAAACGGTTGCCGTACCAGCGCACCGAGGCGTAGTGCGAGGGGTTGTCGCGGATGTACTCGCGGGTGGCGCGATAGAAATCTTCGCCGAGCAGCGCCAGCAAGCCCGGAAAATCCACCTCCAGCGCTTCCTGAAGGCGTGCCACGTAAGCGTGGGCGTAGATCTCCAGACGCTCGCCGGCGCTGCCGGCGTCATCCGAGACGATGCGTTCGGCAATCGCCGGCTCGCCGCGCAGCAGCGCTGCGGCAAAGCCCTTTTGCAATCCGCGCAGACCGCTCACGCGGCGTGCTCGGCGAGGATCGGCTCGGCGATGCGCCGCGCCTGTTGCAGCTCCGCGAACAGTTCGTCGAAGGGCGGAATATTGCCGTCGCGCTCGATCATCGCCGAAACCGGTCCGAACTGGCGCACGGCTTCGGCGTACAGCGCCCAGACCTCATCGCACACCGGTTGGTCGTGGGTGTCGACCAGAATCCGCCCGCTGGCGTTGCGGCTGTGGCCGGCGACGTGAAACTGCCAGACGCGCTCTGCGGGCACGCCGCGCAGGTAGTCGAGCGGATCGAAAGCGTGGTTCACGGCGGAGACGAAGATGTTGTTCACATCGAGCAGAATCAGGCAGTCGGCCCGTTCGACAATGGCGCTGAGAAACTCCCATTCGCTCATCGCCGATTCGGTGTAAGTGACGTAGCTGGATAGATTCTCCAGCAGGATCCGCCGGCCGAGAAAATCCTGCACGCGACAGACCCGCTCGACGACGTGCTCGATGGCCTCCTCGGTGTAGGGCAACGGCAGCAGGTCGTGCAGATTGTGGGCATCGACACCGGTCCAGCACAGGTGGTCGGAGACCCAGACCGGCTGCACGCGGTCGATCAGTGCGCGCAAATCGCGCAGATAGCTCATATTCAGCGGGTCGGTACTGCCCAGCGACATGGAAACGCCGTGCATGGCCAGCGGGTAATCGCGGCGGATGTGATCGAGAAAGTGCAGCGGTTTGCCACCCTCGATCATGTAGTTCTCGGAGAGGATCTCGAACCAGTCCACAGCCGGGCGCTGCTCGACGATCGTCGGGTAGTGGTCCGGCCGCAGGCCGAGACCGAACCCCAGAAAGGGGCGTTCGGAATGATCGGATTGCGTCATGCGCGGTCGCCTCGCTGCGGCCAACGCCGCACCGCGCACGCGGCGCGACGAGTGGAGTCGATCAGCTTTCGAAGGTACCGCCGGCGGCGTCACATTCGCTCTTGGTCATGCTCAGGAAGCCCTGGCCCTTGCAAGCGTTCTGGCCTTTGCAAGAGGTGGTTGCGGTGGCGCAATCGCTGTGCCCCTTGCAGCTGTTGCCGCCGATGCACTTGCCGGTTTCGGCGCTGGCGCTGCTGCCGTAGAGGCCGCCGCCAGTGGACGAACAGGCTGCCAGCATTGTGGCCGCGGCTGCGGCGAGGGCAAATCCAGTGGTTTTGCTTACAGTACTCATTTTCTCTTGGTCTCCCCCGCGTCACAGCGCGGATTTATGGGTATGAAAACGCCCGGATACGCAACCGCTGCACGGTTTGCGATCCGGGCGTGGCTGGGGATCGAAATCAGCCCTCGAAGGTGCCTTCGGCTTCTTCGCACTCGGCCTTGGTCATCTTCATGAAGCCCTGGCCCTTGCAGGCGTTCTGGCCCTTGCAGGAGGTGGTCGCAGTGGCACAGTCGCTGTGACCCTTACAGCTGTTGGCGCCGACACACTTGCCCTTGTCGGCACCGGCGTGCACGGCACCCATCGGTGCGGTAGCGAGCATCGCGGCAGCGGCGGCGGCGAGGGCGAAACCAGAAGTCTTCTTGGCAGTGTTCATATTAGTCATCTCCAGATAGTTTTGGATAGCCCGTAGTCGGGCGCTCGGTCTTGGCGTTTGCGTTCATCCGAAGCGTCGGCGCAGAGCGACAACCCCCAGATGGCCCCTGTGACTGGGTCGGTGGGGATTAGTTCATGCGAGGCCGGAAAAATCACCTTACGGAACTGTTCAACAACTCACTGCTTCATGCCGATCAAGGGCTTGCGTTTAACCAACGCGTCACAATCCGCAGCCCGACGCCTCGCTACGCTAGGCGCAAACCACGAACAAGGAAGCCACGATGCACAGTGACCTCCGGCAGCTGCAGGACATCGTCCAGCGCGCCGCCATAGACACCCTGCTGCCACGCTTCAACCGCGTCAGCCACACCCTCAAAGCCGATGGCAGCCTGCTCACCGAAGCAGATCTGGCCTGCAACGACTACCTGCGCGAAGAGCTCGACGCCCTGCTGCCCGGGGTCAATTTTCTCAGCGAGGAAATGAGCGCCACCGAGCAGCACGAGATCATCGAACGCAGCGACGAACCCTTCTGGTGCGTCGACCCGCTGGACGGCACCAGCAACTTCGCCGCCGGCGTGCCGATCTTCGGCATCTGCGCCGCCCTGATCGCCGACGGTCAGCCGCAGATCAGCGTCATCTGCGATCCGATTCGCGGCGAGGTCTTCGCCGCCGAGCGCGGCAACGGCGCCTGGATCAACGGCCGCCCGCTGAGCATTCCCGGCATCGACTTCGATCTGCGTCGCGCCATCGCACTGGTCGACTTCAAGCGCCTCAGCCCCGGCATGCGCGGCCTGCTGGCCAACAGGCCACCCTATGCCTCACAGCGCAACGTCGGCTCCTGCGCGATGGAGTGGGCGTGGATGGCCTCCGGGCGCGGCCACATCTACCTGCACGGCGGACAGCGCCTGTGGGATATGGCCGCCGGCGTGCTGATCCTCGAAGAAGCCGGCGGCTACTGCCAGACGCTCGACGGCGACAGCGTATTCCGCGCCGCGCTGGAGCCGCGCTCGGTGCTGGCCTCACCGAGCCGCCACCTGTTCGAGCAGTGGAGCGACTACCTGCTCGGTGGCACCGTCGGACTGCGTGCCGCGGTCCATTGAGCGCACCAACGCTCAGCCGCATCGCTCGCTGCGCGCACCCTCGATAAAGCTCACGCAGCGTTCGATCACCGCCGCGTCGCGCAGCACACGGAAGTGCCCCAAGCCGCGACAGAGGTGGAATTCGGCGCCACCGTCCCAGGCATCCGCCACCGCCCTGCCCGCCTGCCAGCCGACCGCACGGTCCCCTTCGTCATGTACGATCAAAGCCGGCATGCGGCAGTGGCGGGCACTTTCGGCCGTCGAAAGCCGGGCGATGAAATCCGCCCCCAGGCGCCGTGCCAGGCGTCGGCGCAGCGCCTTTTGCACCGCCGGCGACAGCGACATCTGCGCCTCGAACGCGGCCAGCATCTGCTCGCCGAAAGCCGGCGGCGCGATACCCACGAAGCGCGCCGCGCGCAACCCGCTGCGGCAGGCCAGCGCGGCTGCCGCAACGCCAAAGGAATGTCCGACCACCGCGGCCAGCGGCCCCTCGGCGAGATCCACGGCGAGCAGCGCGTCGGCGCACTCGGCGACGTCCGTGTGGCGCCGCACGGCATCGCCGTGACCGGGCAGATCGACAGCGATCACCCGATACCCGGCGGCCAGCAGCGGTGCCGCAAAAGCCCCCAGCTGCGCACCGCGACCAGCCCAGCCATGCACCAGCAGCACCGACGGCCCGCGCCCCTCCCACACCCAGCAGTGCAGTGCGCCGCGCGCAGCGTCAGCCGAGCCAGCGGCGGCCGAACCACCCCCACCGATCCAGCGACGCTGCGCCGCAGCCACCCAGTGCGCTTCGCGCGGCGGCGCTGCGAAGTGCTGCACGCGGCGCCAGCGGCGCTCCACCAGCCAGGCGGCGGCGCGCGGCGAGAAGCAAGCGAGCAGGCGCAGCAGACCCGCCAGCCAGGATGCCTGGCGCGAGCCGATCCTGCGGGTATCGGGGGATGGGGTCTGCGGCGCGCGCGCGCTGGCGCGCGACTTGTCGTCTGGCATGCGCTGGCGATTCCGGTTGGTCGGTGCGCCCGGCGCATCGCGCGGATGCCGGGACGCTGGCGCCCGGCAAGCTAACACAGTGCGGCGGCGCCGGGCAGCGGTGCAGCTGCCGATCGGCGCGGAGGTGGCGAATCAGCTCCGGCGATCGCCGCTGGCGGCAACCACGAAGCGCCCGCTCATCGTCAGCAGTTCTTCAGACTTGCCGCTCAGCTCGCCGGTGGCGGCGGAGATGCGCGTCGCCACCTGCTCGCTGCTGGCGACCTCATCGGCGACCCGTTGCATGTCGCCGCCGATCACCTGCATCACCTGCGTCACCTGCTCCACCGCCGCAGCGATGTTGCCGACGCGAGCGGCCATAGTCTGCGCCTGCGCACTGATCTCCGCCATCGCCGCCGAGGCTTCGCCGCCCAGCTCGGTGCCGCGCCCGGCCGCCTGGCGACCGCGCTCGATAGTCTCCGCCACCATGCCGCACTCGCTCTGGATAGCATCGACGATATCGGTGATTTCGCGGGTCGCCGAGACGGTCTTCTCGGCCAGCTCGCGCACCTCCTCGGCGACCACCGCAAAGCCGCGCCCGGCCTCTCCGGCGCGGGCCGCCTCGATAGCCGCATTCAGGGCCAGCAGATTGGTCTGCGCGGCGAGGGCATCGATGACCTCGACCACCATGCTGATGCGATCCGAACTCCGGCGTAGTGAATCGACCTTCCCGACCGCTTCGGTCACCACCCCGGAGATGTCGCCGAGGGCCTGATCGGTGCGCCCGATAACCCGCGCGCCACTCTCGGAGGCCGCTGCGGTTCGGCTCGCCGCAGCGCGCAGTTCGTCAATCGACTGGGCGACGTTGCCGACAGTGCTGCTCATATCCTGCACACCCTGCGCCATGCCGCCGGCCTTGCCGCTGATGGTGTGGTTATTCTCGGCCAGCGCACGGGTCTCGCCATCCAAGGCACCGACCATGTGCTGCATATCGGCGCTGGCACGGCTCGATAGGGCCACCAGCTCGCCGAGATCCTGGGCCATGCGATTGACCGCAGCACCGAGCCGCCCCATCTCGTCGTCGCCGGCATCGGTGGCGGCGACGCGGCGGGTCAGATCGCCGGCGGAGAGCTGCGCCAGCGTGTCGATGATGCGCGCCAGCCCGGCGGTGATGCTGCGCGACACCGACGCCAGCAGCAGCGTGATCAGCGCACCGACGCCCAGCGCCGCGAGCAGCACCAGCAGGCGTGCGCGCTCGCCGGTAGCCTCCGCTGCGGCACGCACCGCTGGCAACTGGCCAGCGCGCAGCTGCTGCTTGAGCCCGTCGGCAACGCTGAGCAGCTCCGGCAAAGCCGCGCCGCGGGCGCCGTCGGCGGCGAACAGCTCATCGCGCACCGCGGCGACCTGCTCAAACAGCGACCGATAGCCAGCCATCGCCGCACCGTGCTGCTCGGCGAAGCCGAAATCCGCGATCCACTTTTGCAGTTCCCCGGCATGCCTGCGCGCCGCCGCGAGGTACTCCTCGCCGCCAGTGATCAGATAGTCCTTCTCCGCCTTGCGCATCTTCTGCGCCAGATCGCGGAACAGCCCGGCGAAGCCGATCCGCTGCTCCAGTCCCGCGGCGGCGATGTTCAGCTCACCGCGCAGGCCGTCGGCAGCGCTGAAGCCGTAGTCGGCGCGCAATTCGAGCCAGCGCAACTGCGCCACGTAATAGGCATCCAACTGTGCTGCGATGCGCTCCAGCCGCGCCGCCAGATCGCTCCCCGCAGCGGCTTCGGGCATGCCGTTGCGCAGCCGATCGGCGAACGCTGCAAAGGCTTCGCGATCACTGGTCCGACGCGCGCGGATGCTCTGCCGGTAGTCGTCCAGGCCCTCGCGCTGCAGCTGATCACCGCGCTGCACATGGCGCAGCAGCGCGTTGACCGCGCCGATCACCGCACCGTCCACCTTCTGCACCAGATCGACGCGCTGCGCGCTGGCGTCGTATTCACCGAGGACGTGAAAGAACAGGCCGGTCAGCGCGATAAAAGCCGCCAGTACCAACCCCGCCACCAGCGTAAGACGCAGCCGCAAGCTGCTGCGGCGACCGTTGAATTGCCAGTTGATGCGCGCCAAGTTGGTCTCCCGATGCATGTCGATCAGGCAATCAGCGGCGCTTGCCGGCACAACTTGATCAGCCGTGCCGGCGGAACCAGGCGCAATGCCGCAGCGTGGCGGAGCAGCCGCGACGACGACGGCAAGCCGACGCAGCCGGGCGAGAGAGATTCAAGCGCTGCCGGCCTCGGCCGCCTGCAGCGCCTCACCGGCTTCCATCCAGGCTTCCTCGGCGCGCTCCAGCTGCCCACGCCAGTCGGCCTGCTCGGCCAGCACAGACTTCAGGTCGTGCTTTCTGTTGTCTGCATAAATATCTGTATCAGATAATTTTTCATCAATCTTTGCCAGCGCCTGCTCGCAGCGCTCCAACTGCACTTCAGCGCGCGACACGGCATCGCGCAGCGGCTGCAGTGCGCGCCGCCGCTCGGCTTCGGCACGCTTGCGCAGGCGCCTGGCTTCGGCGCTCTCCGTATGCGTGGCATCGGCCGCGCCAGCCGATTTGCCACCACCGCCGCCGCCAGGCTCCGCGGCGGCGGCGCTGCGACGCTGCGCCAGCCAGCGGGCGTAACCGTCGAGATCGTCGTCAAACGGGCGCAGACCGCCATCGGCCACCAGCCACAGCTGGTCGGCGACACTGCGCAGCAGGTGGCGGTCGTGGCTGACCACCAGCAGTGCGCCATCGAACCCCTGCAACGCCAGTGTCAGCGCATGGCGCATCTCCAGGTCGAGGTGGTTGGTGGGCTCATCGAGCAGCAGCAGATTGGGTCGCTGATAGACCAGCAACGCCAGCACCAGTCGCGCTTTTTCGCCGCCGGAAAACGGTGCCGTGGCAGCCAGTGCCTGATCGCCGTGGAAACCAAAACCGCCGATGAAATCGCGCAGATCGCGCTCGCTGGCGCGGCCATCGAGGCGCTGCAAGTGCAGCAGCGGGCTGGCGGCCGGGTCGAGCTGTTCGAGCTGGTGCTGGGCGAAATAACCGACGCGCAGGGTGCGCGCTGGTTCGAGCGTGCCGCTCAGCACCGCCGGGCCAGTCCGTTGCGGGCCGCTGCGTGCGCCATCATCGCTGCGCCCGATGCCGCCGGCCAGGGCTTTGATCAGCGTCGACTTGCCGGCGCCATTGGCGCCGAGCAGGCCGATTCGCTGGCCGGGCATAAGGGTGAAATCGATATCTTCCAACACCGCTGATCCGGCGTAGCCCAGACTCAACTCATCGCAGCGCAGCATAGGGCTGGGCAGGGCCGGAGCGGCGCGAAATTCGAAGTGGAATGGCGAATCGACATGCGCCGGGGCGATCTCCTCCATGCGCGCCAGCGCCTTCAGCCGGCTCTGTGCCTGGCGCGCCTTGGTGGCCTGGGCGCGGAAGCGATCGACGTAGCTGCGGATGTGGGCGATCTCCCGCTGCTGGCGCTGGAAAGCGGCCTGCTGCTGGGCAAGATGCATTGCGCGCTGTTTTTCAAATTGCGAATAGTTTCCGCTATATAAAGCTATCTTTTCATGCTCTATGTGAGCTATGCGCGCAACCACGCGATCGAGGAAATCACGATCGTGAGAGATCAGTAGCAGAGTGCCGGGATAGCCGCGCAGCCATTCCTCCAGCCACAGCACCGCATCCAGATCGAGGTGATTGGTGGGTTCGTCGAGCAGCAGCAGATCGGAGCGGCACATCAGTGCCTGGGCCAGATTGAGGCGCATCCGCCAGCCGCCGGAAAAATCTGCCACCGGCCGGCTCTGCTGCGCCTGCGAAAAGCCCAGCCCGGCCAGCAACCGGGCCGCACGGCTGCGCGCCGTGTAACCGTCCAGAGCATCGATGGCCGCGTGCGCCAGCGCCTGGGCATTGCCGTCGCCGCTGGCCTCGGCCGCCGCCAGCTCGGCTTCGGCGATGCGCAGCGCGCGGTCGCCATCGATGGCGTAATCCAGTGCCGGGCGCGCCAGCGACGGCGTCTGCTGAGCGACGTGGGCGATCTCCAGCCCCGGCGGCAGCGACACGTCGCCGGCGTCCACCGACAGCTCGCCGCGCAGCAGCGCGAACAGGCTGGATTTACCGCAGCCATTGGCGCCGGTGAGGCCGACGCGCTCGCCGGCGTGAATGATAAAGCTGGCATCCGAGAACAGCGCGCGCGTGCCGCGGCGCAGGGTGACTTGGCTGAAGTTAAGCATGGCGGCGGAGTGTACCGGCACGCCCGGCGCGCCGCATCCGCCCACTGCAAACGGCGTCACGCATCTCGCCAGGCCGCCCTGCCAGCTCAGTCGCCGCAGGTCTCGCAGGCGTCGATGCGACAGATCACCGCAGCGCCGATGGCCAGCAACAACAGGCCGAACAATTGCAGCCAGGGATTGCTGATGGCAAAGGCCACCGAGTAGCCGCCGAGCCCGGCCATCGACAGCAGTGCCACGCCGCGGGTGCGCCGCGAGACGCAGCGGCGCTGCTCCCAGTCGAGCAGCAGCGGGCCGAACAGGCGGCTATCGCGCAGCCAGGCGTGCCAGCGCTCGGAGGAGCGCGCAAAGCAGCCGGCGGCGAGCAGCAGAAACGGCGTGGTCGGCAACAGCGGCAGCGCCACGCCGAGTGCGGCGAGGCCGACAAAGAAAAAGCCGAGGGTTTTGTAGAGCATGGGCTGCTGCGCGCGTTTTGCCGCTTCAATGCACAGAAGCTAGCACGCACTGCGCCGCCGCGGCGGGCCAATCGCCAATTGTGGCTACCGCGCGGCGCGTCGGCTTGCCGCTGCGCTGCGCCCGGCGATCATTTCTGCCGGGGTTCGCTGTGCTGCCGGGCGGGCTTCGACTGCGCCGGCGATTCGCCGCTGTCGGCCGGCTGCGAGCGCGCATCCCGGGGGATCAACTCGTCGTCGTCGTCCATCAGAATGCGGTGCGCCGGGCCTTCGAGATCCTCGAACTGGCCGGAGCGGATGGCCCAGACGAACGCCACCGCGATGAGCACCGCCAGCAGCGCGGCAATCGGTACCAGCAGGTAGAGAATTTCCATATCAGGCTCCCGTGCGGCGCAGCCGCGAGGCGTTGGCCACCACCAGCAGCGAACTCAGCGACATGCCGATCGCGGCCATCCACGGCGCCACCAGCCCGGCCGCGGCGGCGGGCAGCGCCAGCAGGTTGTAACCGATCGCCCAGGCGATGTTCTGGCGCACGATCCACAGCGTGCGCCGCGCGCTGGCAAAACCGCTGGCGAGTGCATCCAGATGCTCGGTGGTCAGCAGCAGATCAGCGCTGGCGGCGGCGATATCGGCGCCGCTGCCCATGGCCACGGAGACGTCGGCCCCGGCGAGCACCGCGGCGTCGTTGACCCCGTCGCCGACCATCGCCACCACCGCGCCGCCGGCCTGCAGCTCGCGCAGCCGCGCCAGCTTGTCCGCCGGGCCGAGGCCGGCGTGCACCTCGTCGATGCCGACCGCGGTGGCGACGCGCTGCGCGGCGGCGGCGTGATCGCCGCTGAGCAGGCTGACGCGACAGCCGCTGCGGTGCAGTGCGGCGACCAGTTCGGCGCCACCGGGGCGCAGTTGGTCGGCGAGCAGAAAGGCCGCCAGCGCGCGCTGCCCGTCGGCCAGCAGCACCAGCGTCGCGCCCTCGGCGCGCAGCTCATCGAGCCCTGCCGCCGCGGGCGCGGCAATGCCCCGGGCGGCGATGAATTCGGCGTTGCCGAGGTGGTAGCGGCGGCCGTCGATGCTGCCGCTGAGGCCGCTGCCGGGGGTGTTGTCGACCTCGCCGGCGGTGAACTCGCCGCGCGCCTCGCCAGCGGCGGCGCACAGCGCGCGGGCGATGGGGTGTTCGGAGTGCGCCTCCAGCGCCGCGGCCAGTGCCAGCGCATGCTCCGCGTCGCAGTCGGCCAGTGGCACGGTGCGCTGCACGGCGAGCCTGCCGTCGGTCAGCGTGCCGGTCTTGTCGAAGCACACGTGGTCGACCCGCGCCAGCGTTTCCAGCGCCGCGCCGCGGGTGATCAGCAAGCCCTCAGCGGTCAGCGCACCGCTGGCCGCGGTGATCGCCGTGGGCGTCGCCAGCGACAGCGCGCAGGGGCAGGTCACCACCAGCACCGAGACCACGATCGGCAGCCAGTCGGCGGCGCCGGCGACGAAATACCAGTAGCCGCCGACGCCGAGCGCCAGCAACAGCACGGCGGTCACGAAGTGTCCGGCGACGCGGTTGGCGATGCGCGTGATCGCCGGCTTCTCCGCCTGGGCGCGATCCAGCAGGCGCAGCATCTGCGACACCACGCTGTCCTCGCCGACGCTGCGCACCGCCACCAGCAACGGGCTCTCCACATTCAGCGAGCCGCCGACCACGGTATCGCCGGGGCCGCGGCTGACCGGCAGCGATTCGCCGCTGAGCAGTGCCTCATCGACACTGGAGCGACCCTCCAGCACTTCGCCGTCGGCGGGGATCGGCTCGCCGGGGCGCACCCGCAGGCGCTCGCCGACCTGCAATTCGGTGACCGGCACCAGCTGCTCGCCGCCATCGTCGTCGATGCGCGTGGCGGTGGCCGGCAGCAGCTGCACCAGGCGGTCGGCGGCCTCGCCGGCGCGGCGCCGCGCGGCCAGCTCGAAGTGGCGCGCGGTGAGCAGAAACAGCACGAACATCGCCACCGAGTCGTAGTAGACCGTGCCCTGGCCGCTCGCGGTGGCCCACAGCGAAGCGGCGAAGGCGCCGCCGATGCCGAGGCTGACGGGGACGTCCATGCCCACCTGGCGGCTGCGCAGGTCGCGCGCTGCGGCGCGAAAGAAGGGCTGCGCGCTGTAACCGATGATCGGCAGGGTGAGGCCGAGACTGATCCAGTTGAACAGCGCACGGTAACCATCCTCCATGCCGCTCCAGTCGCCGAGATAGAGGCCGGCGGCGAGCATCATCACCTGCATGCCGAACACCCCGGCGACGCCGATGCGGATCAGCGAGCGGCGCCGCTCGGCGTCGAGCAGTGCGCGGCTGCGGTTGGCGTCGTAGGGCTGCGCGCGGTAGCCGATGGCGTGGATCGCGGCGAGGATTGCGGAGAGGCGGATCGCCTGCGGCTGCCAGATGACGCGCGCGCGGTGGCTGCTGTAGTTGACGTTCACCGAAACCACGCCGGGCAGCTGGCCGAGGTGGCGCTCGATCAGCCAGGCGCAGGCGGCGCAGGTGATGCCTTCGAGCAGCAGCGAGGCCTCGCGGCGGCCGTCGCCGGCATCGCTGACGAAGCTGCGCTGCATGCCGGGGTTGTCGTAGACCTCGGCCTGGCGCAGGAAATCCGGCACCAGTTCGGCGGCGCCAGCGGCGAGATCGGTGCGGTGGCGGTAGAAATCCTCCTGGCCGGCGGCGACGATGGCCGCCGCCACCGCCTCGCAGCCGGCGCAGCACATCGGCCGCTCGGCGCCGAGAATGCGCGTCGAGAATTGTCCGCCGGCGGGCAGCGGCAGGCCGCAGTGGTAGCAGCCGGTATCGAGCGCGCAGGCGTCGCCGCCGGGCGCGTCGATGGTCGAGCGAGCAAGCGAGGGAGGGGCTGCGGTCACGGCGGGTCTCTGCTGCAAATCGGGCACGGCAGTGTGCAGTCTGTCTGGTTTTTGGTGTTGATATGCGTCAAGCGACAATGTGCCACAGTGGCAGTTGACTTGCGTCAGGGTTAAACCGCCAAGCGCCAACTAGAGTTCGCTGCCACTCATGCCACGATCACGGAATCCGCCGATGCAGGGATCTGTCCAATTCGACGCCGAGCTGATCCGCCGTTACGACCAGAGCGGGCCGCGCTACACATCCTACCCGACCGCCGCGTCTTTCACCCCGGCCTTCAACACTGAGCGCTACCAGCAGTTGGCGCGGCTGAGCAACGACGATCCCATCCCGCGGCCGCTATCCCTGTACGTGCACGTGCCCTTCTGCGACACGGTCTGTTTCTACTGTGCGTGCAACAAAGTGGTCACCAACAATCGCCGTCGCGCCGAGCAGTACATGACGTATCTGCTGCGCGAGATGGCCATGCAGGCGGCGCTCTACGACCGCGATCGCACGGTGGAGCAGCTGCACTGGGGCGGTGGCACGCCGACCTACCTGAGCGCCGAGCAGAGCGCGACGCTGATGGAGGCGACGCAGCGGCACTTCAAATTGCGCGACGACGATCGCGGCGATTACTCGGTCGAGATCGACCCGCGCTCGGTGGATCGCGAGCGCGTCCGCCATCTGCGCGAACTGGGCTTCAACCGCTTCAGCCTCGGCGTGCAGGATCTCGACCCAGCGGTGCAGCGCGCGGTCAACCGCGTGCAGCCGCTGGCGCAGAACCGCGCAGTGCTCGACGCCTGCCGCGAATTCGGCGCCCATTCAGTGAACATCGATCTGATCTACGGCCTGCCACTGCAATCGCGCGACAGCTTTGCGCGAACGCTGGATCGGGTGATCGAAGAGCTCTCCCCGGATCGCCTGTCGATCTTCAACTACGCCCACCTGCCGCACCTGTTCAAGCCGCAGCGACAGATCTGCAGCGAGCAACTGCCGACGCCGGAAGAGAAGCTGGCGATTCTGCAGATGAGCGTCGAGAAGCTGATCGGCGCGGGCTATGTGTACATCGGCATGGATCATTTCGCCAAGCCGGACGACGAACTGGTGGCGGCGCAGAGCGCCGGCAATCTGTACCGCAACTTCCAGGGTTATTCGACCCACGCCGATTGCGATCTGATCGGCATGGGCGTGAGCGCGATCAGCAAGGTTGGCCTGAGTTACTGCCAACACGAAAAGACCCTGGACGACTACTATCAGCGCCTCGACGCCGGCGAGCTGCCGGTCACACGCGGCGTGCAGCTCAATGCGGACGACCAGCTGCGCCGCGAGGTGATCCAGCAGCTGTGTTGCGACTACGCGGTGGACATCGCCGAATTTGAGCGCCACGCCACGTCGGTGATCGGTGTGTTCAGCTTTGCGGATTACTTCGAGCAGGAATTGGGGATGCTCGCAGCGATGGCTCGCGACGGCTTGCTGTCGCTCACTGCCGAGCGCATCGAAATCAACCCCCGAGGGCGCTTATTACTGCGCAACATCTGCATGCCCTTCGATGTCAGCCTGCGCCAGGCGAGCGAACAGCCGCGCTTTTCGCGCACTATCTGAGCCGAGAGCCCATTCAACGGGGGCGCGGCGGCGGCTTCAGTCCGGCGAGCATTCGTCGTGGGCGAGGCGGCGCAGGCCATCCAGATCGCGGATGTGGATGCTGCGCCGCTGCACTTCCACCAGGCCCTCATCCTGCAGCCGCGAGAACAGCCGGCTGACCGTCTCCACCGCCAGGCCCAGGTAGTTGGCGAGGTCGTGGCGCGGCATGCTGAGGTTGAATTCAGTGGCTGAAAAGCCGCGCTCGCGGTAGCGCTGCGAGAGGCTCAGCAGAAAGGTGGCCAAGCGCTCTTCGGCGGCCATCTTGCCCAGCGCCAGCAGCATGCGATGATCCTGGGTGATCTCCTTGCCCACCAGATGCATCACCTGGCGGCGCAGGCCGCTCAGTTGGCCGCACAGTTCCTCGAAATCCTGATAGGGCAGCTCGCAGACGGTGGCGCTCTCCAGCGCCTGGGCATTGCAACCGTGCTCGCCACTGCCGAAGCCATCGAGCCCGACCAGCTCGCCAGCCAGGTGGAACCCGGTGACCTGCTCGGCGCCATCGCTGGTGGACAGGGTGGTCTTCAGCGAGCCCGAACGCACCGCATAAACTGCGCGCAGTGGCTCGCCGGCGCGGAACAGATGGTCGCCGCGCTCCAGCTTCTGCTTGTGCTGAACCGCGTTATCGAGCCTTTCCAGCTCCTCGTCATTCAGTCCGCGCGGCAGGCATAGCTCCGACAGGCTGCACGAGCCGCAGCTGACCTTGACGCTGTGGACGTCGATGACCGGGCGTATCTTCATTGAGCCCCCTAAACCTTGAGCTGCACGCTGAGTTGCACCTTGGGCCAAGCCGTGGTGATGATCACCGGCACATTCGACCAGCGAATCCGACCACCGATTATACCTGCTCGCGGCATCGGCGTGCGTGCTGAGTGCAGTGCAACCGACGAATGATCGGCGCCTTTTTCCGACGCTCACCGGGCCGCACTGGCCGTGTCCCCGGCAAGCATTCATTGTGCGCCGCACAACGTTCCGTTAGCCTTATTGACCTGAATCAAAACGGCCTTGGCATGCCTCCGGCAACCTTGGCCACGCTCAGAAGCGGTGCGGCGTGCCGTTGTGCACAAACAGAATATTAGCAGGTACTAATAAATCTGCCATAATCCGGCTCCTCGCGAACCGCATCCGTGCCCACAGCGCAAGCCTCGCCATAAACCCCTAGCTCGATGGGAGTGATCGAGACCGATGGATAATCAAACAAGTTACAACTACAAGGTCGTGCGCCAGTTCACCATCATGACGGTGGTCTGGGGCATCGTCGGCATGGCCGTCGGCGTGCTGATCGCCGCCCAGCTGGCCTGGCCGCAACTCAACTTTGACATTCCCTGGCTGACCTACAGCCGGCTGCGTCCGCTGCACACCAATGCGGTGATCTTCGCCTTCGGCGGCTGTGCGTTGTTCGCCACGTCGTACTACATCGTGCAACGCACCTGCCAGGTGCGGCTGTTCTCGGACGGCCTGGTCGCGTTCACTTTCTGGGGTTGGCAGCTGGTGATTCTGGCCGCGGCGATCACCCTGCCGCTGGGCATCACCACCTCGAAGGAATACGCCGAGCTGGAATGGCCCATCGATATCCTGATCACGCTGGTCTGGGTGTCCTACGCGGTGGTCTTCTTCGGCACCATCCTCAAGCGCAAGACGCCGCACATCTACGTGGCCAACTGGTTCTTCGGCGCATTCATCCTGACCGTCGCAGTGCTGCATCTGGTCAACAGTGCGGCGCTGCCGGTGAGCCTGTGGCAGTCCTACTCGGTCTACCCCGGTGCCATCGACGCCATGGTGCAGTGGTGGTACGCCCACAACGCGGTGGGCTTCTTCCTGACCGCGGGCTTCCTCGGCATCATGTACTACTACGTGCCCAAGCAGGCCGGTCGGCCGATCTACTCCTACCGCCTCTCGGTGGTGCACTTCTGGGCGCTGATCTCCACCTACATGTGGGCCGGTCCGCACCATCTGCACTACACCGCGCTGCCGGACTGGACCCAGTCGCTGGGCATGATCTTCTCGCTGATCCTGCTGGCACCCTCCTGGGGCGGCATGATCAACGGCATCATGACCCTCTCCGGCGCCTGGCATAAGCTGCGCACCGATCCGATCCTGCGCTTCCTGGTGGTTTCGCTGTCCTTCTACGGCATGTCCACCTTCGAGGGGCCGATGATGTCCATCAAGACCGTCAACGCCCTCTCCCACTACACCGACTGGACCGTCGGCCACGTGCACTCCGGCGCCCTCGGCTGGGTGGCACTGGTCTCCATCGGCGCCATCTACGCGATGCTGCCGAAGCTGTTCGGCCGCGAGGGCATGTACAGCAACAAGCTGATCGAGGTGCACTTCTGGGCCTCGACCATCGGCATCGTGCTGTACATCGCCTCGATGTGGATCGCCGGCGTCATGCAGGGCCTGATGTGGCGCGCGGTCAACGACGACGGCACGCTGACCTACAGCTTCATCGAATCCCTCGAAGCCACCTACCCGTTCTACGTGGTGCGCTTCCTCGGCGGGTTGCTGTTCCTCGTCGGCATGCTGGTGATGGCCTACAACGTGGCCCGCACCGTGGGCGGCGCGCAGTCCGGCGAACCGGTCGCCGACAAGTCCAACGAAACCGCGCCCCAGTCGGCTTGAGCAGGGAGAACCAGACATCATGAGTCATGAAGTTGTCGAAAAGAATATCGGCCTGATGGCAGCGCTGGTGGTGATCGTGATCAGCATCGGCGGGCTGGCCGAAATCGTCCCGCTGTTCTTCAACAAGAGCACCACCGAGCCGGTCGAGGGTCTCGAACCCTACACCGCACTGCAGCTGGAGGGCCGCGACGTGTACATCCGCGAGGGCTGCTACAACTGCCACTCGCAGATGATCCGCCCGTTCCGCGCGGAAACCGAACGCTACGGCCACTACTCGGTCGCCGGCGAGTTCGTCTACGACCATCCCTTCCAGTGGGGCTCCAAGCGCACCGGGCCGGATCTGGCCCGCGTCGGCGGCCGCTACTCGGACGACTGGCACCGCGTGCACCTGATCAACCCGCGCGATGTGGTTCCCGAGTCCAACATGCCCGGCTACCCCTGGCTGGCCGAAAACCAGCTCGATAGCGGCGGCGTGGCAGCCAAGATGGAGGTGATGCGCACCCTCGGCGTGCCCTATAGCGACGAAGACATCGCCGGCGCAGCCGCCAGCATCGAGGGCAAGACCGAGATGGACGCGCTGGTTGCGTACCTGCAGAACCTCGGCACCGTCATCAAGGCCCGGAGGTAATCGCCATGGATATCAAAGACCTGCACTCGCTGGCCACGGTTCTCGCCTTCATCGCCTTCATCGGCGTCTGGGCCTGGGCCTGGAGCAGCCGACAGAAATCCCGCTTCGACGCCGCCGCCAGACAACTGTTCGACGCCGAAGAAGAACGCATCCACAAGAAATCTGTAGCGGAGGCAGAGCAATGAGCGATTTTTGGAGTGTCTGGATCATCGTCCTGACCATCGGCAACATTCTCGCCTGCTACTGGCTGATCCACTGGGCCGCCAAGCCACGGGCCGGCGAAGCAGCCCAGGGTGAGGTCACCGGTCACAGTTGGGATGGCGACCTCGAGGAGTACAACAACCCGATGCCGCGCTGGTGGCTGTGGATGTTCTACATCACCATCATCTTCGGTCTGATCTACCTGGCGCTGTTCCCGGGCCTTGGCAAGTTCGAGGGCATGTTCGGCTGGACCTCGACCGGCCAGTACGAAGCCGAAGTGCAGAGCGCCGAGGAAGAGTACGGCCCGATCTTCGCCGCCTACGCCAAGACGCCGATCCCGGAACTGGCCAAAAACGAGGAAGCACTGTCCGTCGGCCGTCGCCTGTATCTCAACTACTGCGCGGTCTGCCACGGCTCCAGCGCCCAGGGCGCTCCCGGCTTCCCCAACCTGGCGGATAACGACTGGCAGTACGGCGGCTCGCCGGAGGCGATCAAAACCTCCATCCTCGAGGGCCGCCGGGGGGTGATGCCACCAATGGCCGCCGCGCTCGGCGGCGAGGAAGGCATCGCCGAAGTGGTCGCCTATGTCGAGAGCCTCTCCGGCCGCGACGTGGACGCCGCCAAGGCCGAGGCAGGCAAGGCCCGCTTCGCGGTCTGTGCCGCCTGCCACATGCCCGACGGCAGCGGCAACCCGGCACTCGGCGCACCCAACCTGACCGACAACGTCTGGCTGTACGGCGGTTCGCCAACGATGATCGCGCGCGCCATCCGCAATGGCCGCAACGGCCAGATGCCGGGCCATCGCGACTTCCTCGGCGAAGACAAGGTGCACCTGCTGTCGGCCTACATTTACAGCCTGTCCGCAGACTAGTCCGGAGCCACCACTTGCGGGCACGCCCCGCCCCCGCGACCCATACCATGCGGGGGAGGGACGTGCCCGCAGTCGGTTCGTACAATTGCCGCGCAATCTCCGGGGGGATTCCGTAAGCGGTCGGGCACAGGCCGCCCGAGAACGGGGCCACCCTCCCCCTACGCGCAACCCGTATGCCTCGCGGCACACCGCAACCGGAACCCCAGCACCATGGCAGCAAACCGTTCGATCACCAAGACCCAGTACACCGTCGCGGTACTCTGGCCCGCGTTCCTCACCGCCGGGCTGGCGACCGCGCTGTTTTTCACCTTTTTTGATCCCATCGAGCTGGCCATCGCCAGTGGTCACGGCGACGCCGAAGTAACCCGACTCGGTGCCTACAGCACGGGCTTTTTCTGTTTCTGGCTACTGACCACCCTGTCCAGCGCGCTGACCCAGTACTTCCAGCACCCCAGTGAAACCGTCAACCGGAGACCATCGACGCGATGAGCGAGCGCAACCAGCCGTCGCCCGACAAGCACCCGGCGCACAGCGCCGACAAAAACCAGCCGCCAGCCGAGCCGATCGAGCTCTACCGCAAGCGGGAGAAAATCTATCCGCGCGCGGTCACCGGCATCTTCGCGCGCTTGCGCGTGCTCGGCGTGCTGGCACTGCTCGGCCTGTTTTACGGCCTGCCGTTGCTGCGCTGGGACGGCCGCCAGGCAGTGCTGCTGGATCTGCCCGAACGCAAATTCCACATCTTCGGCCTGACCTTCTGGCCGCAGGATTTCTTCTTTCTCGCCGTGCTGCTGATCATCGCCGCGCTGTCGCTGTTCTTTTTCACCGCGCTGGCCGGTCGCCTGTGGTGCGGCTACGCCTGCCCGCAGACGGTATGGACCGAGGTCTTCCTGTGGATCGAACGCCACATCGAAGGCAGCCGCAGCCAGCAGATGAAGCTCGACAAGGGGCAGTGGAGCGCGCGCAAATGGCGCCTCAAGATCACTAAACACGCCGTGTGGCTTGCTTTTTCCCTGTACACCGGCTTCACCTTCGTCGGCTACTTCACACCGCTGGATGAACTCTGGGACAAGCTGATCAGCTTCTCGCTCGGCCCCTGGGAGCTGTTCTGGATTGTCTTCTACGGCTTCGCCACCTACGGCAACGCCGGCTGGATGCGCGAACAGGTTTGCCTGTACATGTGCCCCTACGCGCGCTTCCAGAGCGCGATGTTCGACTCCAACACGCTGATCATCTCCTACGACGAAACGCGCGGCGAGCCGCGCGGTGCGCGCAAACGCGGCAGCGATCCCAAATCGCTGGGGCTCGGCGACTGCGTCAACTGCACCCTCTGCGTGCAGGTCTGCCCGACCGGCATCGACATCCGCAACGGGCTGCAGTACGAGTGCATCGGCTGCGCCGCCTGCATCGACGTCTGCGACGAGGTGATGGAAAAGGTCGGCTACCCCAAGGGGCTGATCAAATACACCACCCAGAATGCCCTCGACGGTGCCGGCACACACATCCTCAGGCCGCGCACCATCATTTACGCCGGCCTGCTGCTGGCGCTGTGCGCCGGGCTGATCTTCGCCATCTCCCAGCGCGTGCCGCTGGAGCTGGACATCATCCGCGACCGCAACGCCCTGTACCGCACCACCGACCGCGGACTGACCGAAAACGTCTACCTGCTCAAACTGGTCAACATGGAGGATCACGCGCGCGAATACCGGATCACCATCGACGGCCTCGAACAGGCCGAGCTGGTCGCCCCCGAGAGCATCACCCTGCCCGCCGGCGAGGTTTTCGATCAGGTGGTCAGCGTGCGCATCGATCCGGCCTTTCTGAAGACCCCGAGCAGCGAGATCCGCTTCCACATCAACGCGCTGGATTCAGACATCAGCCGCACCGAAAACGCGCGCTTCCTCGGCCCCGTCAGCCGCTGACGGCAGCCGCTGACAGCAGCCGCTGATGCCGGCCGTCGACGACAGTAACGCTGCCAGCGCAGCGCCACAGACCGCAGAGTAACGAGATGAACAGCATGAGCCTCGCCGACAAACCCAGCGCGCCGCGCAAGCCACAGCAGCTCGAAGACAGCCAGCCCTGGTACCGCCAGTTCTGGCCCTGGGTGCTGATCGGCCTGCCGATGAGCGCCGTGATCGCCGGGATCATCACCGTGATCATCGCGGTCAGCAACCGCGACAGTCTGGTGGTCGGCGACTACTACAAGCAGGGCAAGGCCATCAATCTGCAGCGCGAAGCCGGCCAGCGCGCCGCCGCTCTGGGCCTCGACGCCCTGCTGCGTTTCGACGGCAACGGCCGCGCTCTGCAACTACTGGCCACCGGCGAGCAGATGCCCGACCAGCTGCATCTGCAGCTGCTGCACCCCACCCATGCCGATCGCGATCGCAGCCTGCAACTGCAGCGCGACGCCAGCGGCTACAACGCCGAGCTGGCGGTGCCGCTGCAAAAGGCGCGCTGGTATCTGCGGTTGCAGCCGACCGACGCCAGGTGGCGGCTCTCCGGCGAGCTGAACTATCCGCACTCGCGCAGCGTGCGCCTGCAACCTGCGCTGGACTGAACCGCGCGGAGCGGCGCCAGCGGCGCGTCGCCGCGCACAAGCCTGCCCCACCACAGCCAACCGTAGCCACGCGTGAACGACGCCAGCCTGCTGATCTCCGCGCTGCTGATCGGCCTGCTCGGCGGCAGCCATTGCGTGGGCATGTGCGGTGGCATCGCCGGCGCGCTCTCCATGGGCCTGCCGGCCGCGGTGCGCCAGCGGCCGCTCGCGCTGCTGCGCTATCTGCTCGCCTACAACGCCGGACGACTGGCCAGCTACGCCAGCGCCGGCGCCATCGCCGGCGGCCTCGGTGCCGGCGCGCTGAGCTTTATCGAAGTGGACACCGCGCGACACGTCGCCGCGCTGCTGGCGGCGCTGTTTCTGATCGCGCTGGGCGTTTATCTGACCGGCTTCACGCCACTGCTGGCGCCGCTGGAGCGGCTCGGCAGCCACCTGTGGCGGCATCTGGAACCCTTCGGCCGGCGCTTTCTGCCACCGCGCTCGATGGCGCAGGCGCTGGCGCTGGGGCTGGTCTGGGGCTGGCTGCCCTGCGGCATGGTCTACTCGGTGCTGGTCTGGGCGCTGACCACCGGCTCGGCGCTCGACGGCGCGCTGCTGATGCTCGCCTTCGGCCTCGGCACCCTGCCCACCCTGCTCGCCCTGGGCGCCGCGGCGCGCGGCCTGCAACGCCTGGCGCGGCACACCTGGCTGCGCCGCGCCGCCGGGCTGGCGGTGATCGCGCTGGCGCTCTACTCGCTGGCCGTACCGCTGCTCGAAGCGTCGGCCGCCGCGACCCACTGATCCGGCGCGTACATCTTCTCCCGCGCCAGCCGGTAGGACCACGGCAAGCCGGCGTTCTTCCAGCCGTTGACCACCCGCTGACCGGCGCGCTCGCCGGATTTGGCCTTCACCCCCTCAAAGCCCTCGTAGAGGGTGTACACCGTGCTGAAACCGGCGCGGTGCAGCAGTTTGGCGGCGATCGGCGAGCGGCTGCCGGACTGGCACATGAGGATGATCGGCGTGTCGCGATCACCGCCGCGAGTGGCCAGCCAGGCGAGCAGCTCGGCGGCGAAGCGGCGGTTCGGATCGGTGGCGAAGCTGGCGTTGCGCTGGCTCCAGCGATCGGTCTGAAAAAACCGCAGCGGCAGGTTGACGTCGATCTGCTGCGGCGCGCCGACGTATTTCAGCTCGGCGCGGGTGCGCACGTCGACAAAGGCCAGCGCGTCGCCATCGCGCCGCTTCATCGCCAGCGCCTCCGCCGCCGACAAATACAGGCCGTAGGGCGTGTGCCACTTTTCGCGCACCTGCGCCTGGTCGACCGCCAGCGCCGGTGGCGCGCCAGCCGCGCCGAGAATCAGGGCAAAGGCAAACAACAGCGGCACAGGCTGCGCAGTGGCGATGTTCATAACGACTCCCGGTGGCGGCGCTGATGGCCTGGCGTCGGCACGATCGTGACAATCGTCGCGCCTGCCTTTGTGACCGGCCATTGGCGACGCTGTTCCGCGCATCGCCGCTGTCGGCGACGCGCGCCGCAGAGCGTATCAAATCGCCGCCGCCGCGGGCTGCAATGCGCCATCGGGATTGGTGGGATAAATTTGGCGGGATAACTTTGGCGGGATAAAAAAGGCCGCCTCTGCGGCGGCCCGGAATTCGCGGCTCAAAGCCTGGCGAGAAAGAAATCGGTTCAGAGCGATGAGAAATCCACTTTGGCCACCGCGCCGGCGACCAGCGATACCTCGTTCGGCACGCTGAAATGCAGCGGCTCGTCGCTGTTGGCGACATCCACCAGCGCCTGGCAGGTGAAGGCCAGGGTGTAATCGCCGGCGGCGACATAGGACAGGGTGTAGGCGAAGCCATCGCCGCTGGCGGCATCGCGCAGCACCGGCGCCGCGACCAGCGGCTGCTGACCGCTGCCGCCGAGATCGTCCGGGATCGCACCGCGCCCGCTGTAGAGATAGACGGCGCCGGTGTTGCAGTGATCGCCGTTGAGCAGCTCGCCGGCGACCCTGCCGGTGATGCGCCCCACGGTCAGGTTATCGACCAGCCGCAGCGACGGCCGCAGCAGGTAATCGCCGTCATCCGCGGCAGTCGCGAAGACGCTCTTGCGCAGGTCGAAATCGACGGTAAAGGCGCTGATGCCATTGGCGGCAACGGTGAATTCGTGGCGCAGTTCCAGCCCGTCGCGGGCGCCCTCGGGAATCCGCAGGCCGCGTCGCGCACCGCCCTGCTCGCGCACGATGAAGGAGTCGCCGGCGCCGCCCTCGGCATTCACCCACAGGCGGATCGCCCGGTACCTGCCGGCCGGCAGGATCACGTCATCGAGCAGCAATTCACTGCCGCCACCGGCGAGATTGACGAGATCGACGTGGCGCGGCGCGCTGAAGTCGAAATCGTGCCAGACGCCGCCGACGCCCTGCACCGCCACGCCGGCAAACTCCACCACCACCTGCGCGGCGGCGGCGAGCGGCGCATCGGTGATCGCCAGTGACAGGCGTCCGGTGGGCTGATGGGTAGAGGCGACCGCCTGTCCCTCGCCGCTGTTGGCGACCATGCAGGCGGTCATCTGCAGCGCAATCATCGCCAGAAATGCCAGTGAAATGAGTGCCGAAGGCACCCGCAGAAAACGCCACGAACGGATAATAAACATGGCTGTCGCCTCCCCGACGATCTGCGTCCGCGGCCGTCTTTGGCCGCTTCCAGTACCAGCAGACTATCGCTACATCCTTGTCAAATAGGTGACAAAACGGTTGCCTTGGCGCAGCAAGCATATGTTTCACGGTTACAAAAAAGACAGACCCGCGGAAGTGAAACGCCCCCCGAGTGCGCGGGGGACTGAAGAGATCACAGCCTGCCGATCACCAGCACCGGGCTGTGCAATCGCCCGCGATCGCCGCCGGTGTCAATCCTCGAAGGCGACCTTGTCGGCGCTGCCGTCACCCTGCAGGTTGCCGGCGAGTTCGTCCTCCAGCTCGATCTCGTCGCCGACGCGCAGCTGGCTCCAGAAGGTCGTCGAATCGATGGGATCCCCGTTTTCGGCCTCGAAGACTGCGCCGCCGGCGGTGAAATCCACCCCGAGCAGGGTGATCGAGCCACTGCCGAGACCACCGATGCCGGGCGCGGTGAATGCCTCGACGCGCGCGCGAATGCTCACCGGCTCGCTGCCGTTCTGCTCGGCATCGCGCACGCGCGCGGCCTGCAGCCGGCCACTGGCGGCGTCCACCGCACCCTCCACTTCGACGTGGCTGATATCCACCGTGAGCAGGCTCAGCGGCTCGTCGAATTCGGTCGCCGCACCGTAGTCGACGACGATGCTCAGCCCCGGGGCGAAAGTCAGCGTTAGCGTGCCGGCGCTCTCGTCGATTTCATCGAGCAGCGCCGCGACCCTGGCCTCGCTCTTAAGCTTCACCTCGTCGGCCACCAGCACGCCGCCCTGCAGCTCGCCCTCGACCTCGACGCGCATGCCGTCGGCCAGGCTCTGTGCCAGCGACGCCGGGCGGAATTCGGTGCCGGCGCCGGAGGCGTCCACCAGCTGCCCGGCGACCGTGAAAGCCGACAGCTCGGGGTTGCCGCCAGTATTCTGCTGCACGCCGCCGACCAGCCCTTCAACACTCGATTGTGCGCCATCCTCGCCGCCGAGGGCGCCGTCCTCACCCTCGATTTCATCTGCGTCGAGTTGATCCATAGTGGCGTTCAGGGTGCCGCGCACCTCGACGAAATCGCCGTCGCTGAGCGTGCCGCCGGGCAGCTCATCCAGCTCGGTGCCGGCATCGAAGCTGATCGTCAGACCCGGATTCCCGGCCAAGGTGAAGCTGCTCGCGCCCAGCCCGCTGACCGTGCCCTTCACCTCCACCTCGGCGCCGGCGCTGAAGCTGGCACTCTTGAGCTCGATGCGCGTCGCCTGCAGCGCACCGTTGTCGCGAAAACCGCTGACTTCGACCATTTGCTTGTCGGCCAGCGCGGCGAGACCGAAGCCGCTGCTGTCGGCATCGAAGTGCGTGCCGCTGGCGCTGGCGCTGACCGCGATGCCGAACACGTCGAAGGTCGCCGAATCGCCGTCGGCGGCGATTTGCAGATTGACGATCGGCCCCTCGACCTCGTCGTCGTAGACCACCTCCTCGGCGAGATCGCCGCTGCCACGCACGGTGACCACCATGCCGAGGCGCAGGTCATCGGCGCTGGCAGCGCTATCGTCAACGCTGACACTGGCCCC
This sequence comes from uncultured Chromatiales bacterium, assembly GCA_965602395.1. Lineage (GTDB taxonomy): Bacteria > Pseudomonadota > Gammaproteobacteria > CBFCYW01 > CBFCYW01 > CBFCYW01. Next base: position 26,228 of record CBFCYW010000001.1, on the reverse strand, counting down.
GGCCAGCGCGTAGGCGCTGCCGTTGACGGTGATACTGTCGACCGCCTGCGTCGCGCCGCCGGAGATGGCGCTGATCTCGCCGCGAGCGACAAAACCGGTACCGCCGATGCCCGAGGCCGTCGGTCCACTGCTGGCGCCACAGGCGGCCAGCAGCCCTGCGGCAATGGCCAGTGCGCCGGCCGATGCGCCGGCCGATGCGCTGCGCGAGACTCCCGCAAACAGGGCGGAGCAGCATTGCCGCAGCCAGGCTGTGCTCAGCACGACATCACGTGGGCGATTATTCATGTTGATGACTCCTCCGAGTCCGTATCGCGTTCCCGGTAAAAATAGATGCCAAGGCTCACCGCACGGCCCGGTTGGTCGCTGCCCTCGGCGACCTCGCGCTGCGACAGCCAGGCGTTCAGCTCTTCGAGCAGGGCCTGGGAGCGCGCGGCACTCAGTTCGCGGAAGGCCTCGACCTGGTCGGCGCGCAGCGTCGCGCTGCTCACCTTGCGCTGGTAGTGCAAGGCGTCGCGCGGGCTGACCAGGTTGTGGTCGATGGTGTCGAGCAGTTCGGCGCAGTCGCTGCCGAGGATGGCGATCTTGTCCACCGGATCGCCACCCGGCACGTAGGCGCGGCGCAGCAGCACCGCGCGCCCATCGCGCTCGGCGACACTGCCCGCGGCGGCCAGCGCCTGGAATACCGCACGCGGCGGCATGTCGCCGCTGTGCTTTTTCACCAGCGCCTCGAAACTGCCGGTGGCACCGCTCAGCGGCAGCTCGGCGGGTTCGCCGTCGGCCGCGAGGAATTGCGCATCGGTCAGCCAGCCGGTGATCACGCGGATCGAGCGGTTGTAGCGCTCGTGGCTATCGGCCAGATCACCGGGCGGCAGTTCGTGGAGGCGCTTGACCTCCTTGCGGGTCAGGCCGGTGAGCACCGCGACGCGCGACACAGTCTGCTTCCTGCCCGGCAGGGTGAAATCGTCGTAGGCGACATCCGTGTATACTTTGCGCAACACTTCGGCGGACTGGCCGTAGGCGATGCCATTGCGCAGCAGAATGCGCACCAGCGGGCGCAGCAGGCGCTCCATCGCGGCGAGCAGAGCTGTGGCAATTTGTTCGCTCATAAGTTGGGATAATATTCCCAATTGCGGCGTCACTCAAGCGCCAATCTCCCCTCTTTCGCGCCTCGCCTGCGACCTCCCGCCCCGCGCCAGCGGCAGCGTGCCACGACGACAACCACAGGCGATCACCACCAGGACGCGCCCCGGCGCCGAGCTTCAACATGCCCCAACCCCGTTTTATCGACAGCGCCGAACCGCTGCGCCAGCTCTGTGAACAACTCGCCGGCGTCGAGTGGATCGCGGTGGACACCGAGTTCCTGCGCGAGCGCAGCTACCGGCCGGAACTGTGCCTGATCCAGCTGGCCACGGCCGAGGTCGTCGCCTGCATCGATCCGCTGGCAGTGGCGCTCGACCCGCTGCTCGACCTGCTCTACGACGAGCGCATCACCAAGGTCTTTCACGCCGCATCGCAGGATCTGGAAATCTTCCACTGCCTGCGCGGCCGCCCGCCGCAACCGGTCTTTGACACCCAGCTCGCCGCACCGCTGCTCGGCCACGACGAGCAGATGGGCTACGCGCGGCTGGTGCAGGCGGTGCTCGGCGTGGAGCTGGCCAAGGCCCACTCGCGCACCGACTGGAGCCAGCGGCCACTGTCCGCCGCGCAGCTCAGCTACGCCGCCGACGATGTGGTCTATCTGGCGCAGCTCTACCCGCGCATGCGCGACGAGCTGCAACGCCTGGGCCGCCTCGACTGGCTGACAGCGGAGTTCGACGCACTCCTCGACCCGGCGCGCTACGACAAGCCGCTGGAGGATCTGTGGCAAAAGCTGCGCGGCGTCGAACGCCTGCGTGGCCACAGCCTGGCGATCGCCCAGGAACTGGCCGCCTGGCGCGAGCGCAGCGCGCGCGAAGCCAACCTGCCGCGCAACTGGGTGATGAAAGACGACGTACTGCTCGACATTGCCAAATTGAAACCAAGCGACGCCGGAGAATTAGCGCGCATCCGCGGCCTCTCCGACGGCGCCCGCAAACGCCACGCTGCGGCACTGCTGCAACTGGTGCGCGAGTGCCGCGATCAGCAGCCGCGCGCCCTGCCGCGGCGGCGCAAAAACAAGCCCAGCGCAGCGCAGGAAGCGGTGCTCACACTGCTCGAAGCGGTCGCCCGGCAGCGCGCAGCAGAGCTTGATATCAACCCGGCGCAGCTGGCCCCGCGGCGCGAGCTGGAGCGCCTGATGCAAAGCAACAACGGCAGCCTGGTCGAAGCCGGCTGGCGGCAGCAGCTGATCGGTGCGCAACTGCGCCGGGTACTCGACGGCGAATGCCGGCTGAGCGTGGCCAATGGCATGCTGAAAATTGAGCAGAACGCCAAATAATCGGCTGAAAAGTCAAAACATAGTCCACGACAACCATCTAAAGTTAGTGCTCAAATTATTCGACTGACAGGTTCCGATCCAAACCGCTTTCTCACCGGCATGGAAACTCACCGTCACGCCCCGCAAGCACGGCACAGTTTGCACAGATCATCATGCACCCGCTGTCACGAAGTATGCGTCCAATCCAGCGCTCAAGGCGTTCGCAGCGGCGCACTCATGCCCGTTTCCCGGCCCCCGTGGCACGAACCTGGCCGGCGCTGGCGCTACTGCTCGCCGCGCTGCTGAGTGCACCAGCTCTGGGCGCAGGCGATCCCGCAACGGCTGACGACACCCCGCCCGAGCCACCCGAAACGATCACCTACACGGTGCGCGAAGGCGACAACCCCTGGCGGCTCAGCGAGCATTTCCTCGGCAGCCCGCAGCACGTGTTGCAGGTGCTTGAACTCAACGATATCCAACAACCACAGCGCCTGCAGCCCGGCAGCCGGCTGGTGTTCCCCCGCCACCTGCTGAGCGCTGACGACAGCCCAGTTTCAATCGCCGCCGTGGCCGGCGAAACCTGGCTGCGCCGTCCCAGCGTGGTGGCACAGCCGCTACGCGCGGGCCTCTCGCTGGCGCCGGGCGACCAGCTCGGCACCGGCGAGGATGGCGCCGCGGTGCTGAATTTTTTCGATGGCACACAGCTGCATCTGGGCAGCGCCAGCGCACTGCGCATCCTGCGCAGCGAGAGCTACGCCGGTGGCCGCCTGAGCCACATCAGCACCGAGCTGACCGCCGGCGAAGGCCAGATCCGCGTGCCAACCCGCGGCGACCCCAATCGACGCTTCGAGCTGATCACCCCCGCCGCCACCACCTCGGTGCGCGGCACCGAGTTCCGCGCTCGCGTCGATGCCGACGGCCGCCTGCGCGAGGAGGTCAGCAGCGGCGCAACCCTGGTCGCCAACGCGCTCGGCGCCAGCGAAATACCCGAGGGACGAGGGCTGAGCGTCACCCCCGGCGAAGCCCCGGGCGAGCCGGTGGCACTGCTCGACGCCCCCGATCTGTCCGCGCTGCCGGAACGCTTCACCCAGCGCCGCGGTGAGCTGCGCTGGCCGGCGATCCCCGGCGCCGCGGCCTGGCGACTGCAAGTGGCCGCGGATGCCGATTTCCTGCAAATACTGCGCAGCGAGCATCTGACCGAGCCGCGCGCCGAGCTGCACGCCGAACGCGAACGGCGCCTGTACCTGCGCATCGCCGCACTCGACGACGCCGGCCTGCTCGGTCGGGTCGCCGAGCACAGCCTGCTGATGACGCCCGCACCGGCGACGCCGGAGCTGATCGAGGCGCGCCGCGAGGCCGGCTACGGCGCGCCGATCGCACTGGCGTGGCGGGCCGCGGCGGGCGCCGACAGCTATCGCGTGCAACTGAGCGGCAGCGAGGATTTCTCCAGCCCCCTGCTGCAGCGCAGCGGCGCCGCACAGCGCATCGAACTACCCGCGGATCTGCCACCGGGCGAGTACCACTGGCGGGTCATCGCAGTCACCGACAGCGGCCGCGAAAGCGAGCCCGGCAGTGGCGGCAAGCTGCGCATCCGTGCGCCGCGACCGGCGCCGCCGGAGACATTCGCCTTTCACGATCGCATCGTGATCCGCTGGCCGGCGCTGCCCGGGGTCAGCCACTACGAGGTGCAGCTGGCCGCTGACGAGCAGTTCACCGAAATCGTCGACAGCGGCATTTGCGTGCAGCGCGCAGCGCCACTGGTCAGTCTGCCGCGGCCGGCGGATGGCGACTATTTCGTGCGCCTGCGCGCGGTCTATCCATCCGGCGCGCAACCAGCGAGCGGTGATGGCGGCGACCACAGCCGGGCCGATGACGCCCGGCGCAGCGCCTGGAGTGCAAGCGTGCCGCGCGCAGTGATCAGCCACGATTACCGGCTGCCGGCGACGCTGCTTATCGCGCTGATCATGTTCTGATGCCGCGCCTCCTTCCCCTGCAATGGACGCTGACCCCTCGGCTGGCGCTGATCGTGGTTCTGCTGCTGTGCTATCTGGCGCTGCGCTCCAGCCGCGCGCTGTCCGGGCTCGACGGCTGGCTGCTGGAGCTGCAGGAACAACTGCTCGCGACGCCACCCGCAAGCCACGTAGCCGTGATCGAAATCGATGAGGCCAGTCTCGCCGAATTCGGCCAGTGGCCCTGGCCGAGGCACAACCACGCGGTGCTGATCGACTGGCTGGACGCCGCCGGCGCGACTGCTATCGGGCTCGACATCATCTTTGCCGAGCCGAGCCGCTTCGGTGACAGCGACGACGATGCACTCGCCGCGGCGATGCGGCGCAGCCGGCGGGTTGTGCTACCGGTGGCGGTGGCCAGCGCAGCGACCTCATCCGCCTCGATCGGCGGCGCGGGCACACAGCCGAGTGACGGTTTCTGGCTGAGCTATCCGCTGGACAAGCTGAAAAATGCCAGCGCGGCCCTCGGCCACGCCTCGGCGGGCATCGACGGAAGCGGCACGCTGCGCGAACTGCAACCCTTTCTGGCCCTGCCCGGTGGCTGGCTGCCCGCCTTTCCGCTGGCGCTGGCACAGCACGGGAACCGGCTTGAGACGCATCTGCTCACCGACAACCACGGCTGGCTTCTGCCCGGCGATACCTCGCGGCACCTGCCGCCGCGCTTCAGCTTCGCCGACGTGATCAACGGCGAGGTGCCGGCACAGACCTTCGCCGGCAAGCACGTGCTGGTCGGCGTCAGCAGCCAGGGGCTGGCGCCGCACTACCCGCTCGACGCCAGCGGCCGCGGCCCCAGCCAGCCTGCGCTGTTGTTCAACGCGGTGGCTACGGCCGCGCTGCTCGACGACAGGATCCTCCACCACGTCCCCGGTTGGCAGCGGCACATGCTGGCCGCGCTGCTGGTCTGTGCACTGGCCCTGCAGCCGATGTCTTTCCTGTGTCGTGGCAGCGGTCGAGCGGCGCTGGCGCTGGGACTGACCACGCTACTGGTACAGCAGGTCGCGCTGCGCCACGGCCACTACCTGCCGAGCATGGACGCCTTGCTGCTGCTGACGCTGACCTGGCTGGCGATTCGGCTGTACCGCGCCGGGCATATCGCCGGTGCGCTGTCGCGACTGCGTGGCGAGAGCTCAGCGGTGCTGGACGCGGTGGCCGATGGCGTGTTGCTGATCGATGCCAGCGGCCGTATCGGCTTCGCCAACCGCCGCGCCGCCGAACTGCTCGACAGGAGTCCGCGCCAGCTGCGCGGCAACACCATCAGCGAGCTGGGCCTGCGCGGGCCGCTCGGCTGGCGTGCGGAATCGCTGTACGCCTCGCCGCCGGGCGACGCCCGCCAGGCTCCGGACAAGACCACGGAGAAGGCCAGGAAAAAGGCCAGGGAAAAGGCCGCGCCAACCGATTCGCCCGGCACGCTGCCGATTGGCCTGCTCAGCGGGCTGCCCGAGGACTCCAGCGACCTGCTGCAACCGAGCAACGATCAGCACACCCAGAGCAGCGGGCGGCCGAAGGTGTATCTGTACAATGGCGCCTCCGGGCTGCGCCGGGTGCTCAAGGTGTCCGCCAGCCCGGTGCCCGGCCGGCAAGCCACGGTGCTGGCGATGGATGACGTCACCTCACTCTATCGCCTGCAGCGCAAGCTGACCCACCAGGCACGCCACGACGCGCTCACCGGCCTGCCCAACCGCACGCACATGCAGCAGCTGATCGAACGCGCTATCCGCGCACGGCGCGATGGCGGCCAGCCGACGCCGCTGGCGGTGGCCTTTATCGATTTCGATAATTTCAAAAGAATCAATGATGTACTCGGGCAATCCGCCGGCGATGAGCTGCTCGTACAGCTATCTGCTCTGCTGCGCGCCAACTTCGGCGACGGCTATCGCCTGGCGCGCTTCGGCAGCGACGAATTCCTGATTCTCTGTCGGGTCACGCGCAGTAAGCTGAGCGCAGCGCTGCGGCGCTTCCTGCACGATCTGCAACGACCGCTGGCACTGGCCGGGCAGAATATTCATTGCCAGTGCAGCATCGGTGTCAGTCTCTACCCACAGCACGGCGAGCAGGCCGATGAGCTTATCCGCTGCGCAAACCTGGCGATGCATCAGGCCAAGCGCTACAGCGGCAGCCACTACCGTTTTTACGCCCCCTGCGGCCTGGATATCGAGCGCCGGCTCGAACGCGAGCACGACCTGCACCAGGCGCTGGAGTACGGTGAACTGGAGATTCACTACCAACCGCGGATCAGCCTGACCAGTGGGCGCACCACGGGTGCCGAAGCCCTGTTGCGCTGGCAACATCCGCAGGAAGGGCTGTGTATGCCCGCGAGCTTCCTGCCCGCCGCCGAGGAACTGGGGCTGATGGCGCAGATCAGCCGCTGGGTGATGCGCTGCGTGATGAATGACATCCGCCGCCTCTGCGATGAACACCGGGCACCACTGCGCCTGTCGATCAATCTCTCGGCGCAGCAGTTCATGCAGGACGGACTGGAGGCCGAGCTGGATTCGGCGCTGCGGGATTGCGGCGCACCCGCCGGCTGGGTCGAGTTTGAGATCACCGAAAGCATGCTGCTGCAAGATTTCAATCGCGCCAGCCAGGTGATCGCGAGCCTGCGGGGGCGAGGCGTGACGGTTTCGCTGGACGATTTCGGCACCGGCTACTCGGCCCTCAGCTATCTGATCAACCTGCCGGTGGATGCGATCAAAATCGACCAGAGTTTCGTCAGCCAGCTGCGCTATCGCAAGAGCGGCGACGTGACTCGCGCGATCGTGCATCTGGCTCGCGATCTTGGCTTCACCACCGTCGCCGAGGGTGCGGAAAGTGGCGAACAGGTGGATTTCCTGCGCACTATCGGCTGCGATGAGGTACAGGGCTACTTCTACTCACGGGCGCTGCCTTTCGACGACTTCCGCAACTATCTGGCCGGCCAGCACTGAAACGGCTCAGCCGCCAGCCCGGCATCGGGCCGACGCCATCCCCAGCCACCACGCATTCGACACGCCGATTCGCCCGGCCACGCTGAGCGCGCGAATCCGCCCGCACTTGCGCTACAATGGTGCGCCGCACAATCAGCCGCTTCGCAGCAGCACGACAGACAGACCCCATGAGCCAGCAATCCCTCGAAAACGTCAACATCGCCAATATACGCGTCCTCGTCTCGCCCACCGCGTTGCACCAGAAGCTGCCGGCCAGTGCCGCCGCCAGCGCCACGGTCGCCGCGGCGCGGCGCGATATCGAGGCCATTCTCGACCGTCGCGACCACCGCCTGCTGGTGGTCACCGGACCCTGCTCGATCCACGACGTGGCGGCCGCCAGGGAATACGCCACGCGGCTCAAGGCGCTGCGCGAGGAGTTGGGCGACTCGCTGTACATCGTGATGCGCGTGTATTTCGAAAAACCGCGCACCACAGTCGGCTGGAAGGGTTTGATCAACGACCCGCGGATGGACGACAGCTTCCGCATCGAGGAAGGGCTGGAGAAGGCCCGCGAGCTGCTGCTGTGGCTGGCCGAACAGGGCATCCCCACCGGCACCGAAGCGCTCGACCCGATCAGCCCGCAATACCTCGCCGACCTGTTCTGCTGGGCGGCGATCGGCGCGCGCACCACCGAATCGCAGACCCATCGCGAGATGTCCTCCGGCCTGTCCACCCCGGTGGGCTTCAAGAACGGTACCGACGGCGGCCTCGGGGTGGCGATCAACGCCATGCAGTCGGCGGCCTCGTCGCACTGTTTTCTGGGTATCAATGGCGCGGGTCAGGTGGCGGTGATCGAAACCCGCGGCAATCGCTACGGTCACGTCATCCTGCGCGGCGGCAAGCAGCCGAACTTCGACTCGGTGAGCGTCGCCGAGGCCGAGGCGGCGCTGGAAAAGGCCGGCCTGCCGCAGAATCTGATCGTCGACTGCAGCCACGCCAACAGCCACAAGAACCACGAGCGCCAGCCGCTGGTGGCGCGCGATGTGGCCAACCAGATCGACGAGGGCAACCACTCGATCGTCGGCATCATGCTGGAGAGCCACCTGCACGCCGGCAATCAAAAAGTGCCGGCGGATCTCGGCGATCTGCAATACGGGGTATCGATCACCGATGCCTGCATCGACTGGGAAACCACCGAGTCGCTGCTGCGAGAACTAGCAGCCAAGCTGGCGACGCCACTCGCCGCGCGTCGACCGACGCAAAGCTGAACACCCCACCAAAGCGAGGGAATAACGCGCCGTGAACTTTAAGGATTACTTCTCCAGCCAGGCTTCAGCCTACAGCGAACACCGCCCGCATTACCCGGCAGAGCTGTTTGACTGGCTGGCATCGCTGGCGCCGCACCGCGAACAGGCCTGGGACTGCGCCACCGGCAGCGGCCAGGCTGCCCTGGCACTGGTCGAACACTTCGAGCGCGTGCTGGCCAGCGATGCCAGCGCGGCGCAGATCGCCAACGCCATACCCCATCCGCGCATCGACTACCACGTCGCCAGCGCCGAGGACAGCGGCCTGGCGGCGAACAGCGTGCAGCTGGTCAGCGTCGCCCAGGCCTACCACTGGCTGAATCACGCGGCCTTTGCGGTGGAGGCCGATCGGGTGCTGCAAAGCGGCGGCCTGCTGGCGGTGTGGGGCTACGCCAACCAGCGCGCCGGCAGCGATGTCGATCCGATCCTGCTGCGCTACTACGGCGAGGTGGTCGGCGCCTACTGGCCAACCGAGCGCTACCACGTGGAAACCGGCTATCGCAATCTGCCCCTGCCCTTCGACGAGCTGCCGGTGACAGACTTCGAAATGAGCGCCGAATGGACCCGCGAGCAACTACTTGCGTACCTCGGCACCTGGTCGGCTACGCAGCGCTACATCGGCGCCGGCCACACCGATCCGCTACCGGCGCTGGATGCTGAAATCGCCGAACACTGGGCGGATGCCACGCCGCGGCGCGTGCGCTGGCCGCTGTTCATGCGCCTCAGCCGCAAGCCCTGATCGACGCCCCAAAGCGGGCTGTGGAGCGCTGCTGCGCCGCTACAGATCGCAGCTGCGCACCATGTCGAAGCCGCGCTCGCGCAGGCCGGCGATGATCTGCGGCATCTCCTCGACGGTGTGCGCGTAGTCCTCGTGCAATAGCAGGATGTCGCCATCGACGATGGGTTTGGCGGCGACGTGGGCGGCAAAGCTGCCATCGCCGTCGAAGGCGCTGTCGTCGCTGTCCTGCGACCAGAGAATGTGGCGATAGCCGCGGCGCGCCAGCGCCAGTGTGGTGCGCGCGCGCATGATGCCGTAGGGCGGGCGCACTACCAGTGGCATCTGCTGGCCGGTGACCTCATCGAGCACCTGCTGGCAGCGCAGCAGATCGGCCAGATAGGCGGCGTCATCCATCTTGCGCACCTTGTAGTGGTCGTAGCTGTGGTTGGCCACCTCGTGGCCCTCGGCGAGCATGCGCCGCACCAGCTCGGGGTGGCGCTCGACGTCGGCGCCGACGACGAAAAAGCTGACCTTGATGCCCTCGCGGGCAAAGATGTCGAGCAGTCGCGGGCTGTGCTCCGGGTGCGGGCCGTCGTCAAAGGTCAGCGACACCCGCGGCTTGTCCGCCGGGCGGCCCTTGACCAGCACGACGCCGGGCATCAAACGGCCGATGGCGGCCTTCAGTTGCGATTTCAGCATGCCTTTGCACCTTGCGGCGGAGCGCCGCGGCGCCCGTCCGGCCTTGTCTGGATGGGGGGATCTGCGCGCTGTGGCGGCAGTGGCCGTGCATTCTAGATGGCGCCGGGGCGACTTCAGTGATGCCGCTCACAGCGCCCGTGGCAACAGCGCCCGTGGCAATAGACAGCGTCCGGCCCACGGGCAGGCGGCAGCGCGCAGCGGCTACAGATCGAGCCGCCGCGCCAGCTCGCGCCACAGGGCCGCATAGGCCTGTGCGGCAGGACAGCGCGGAGCAAAGTCGCGCAGCGGTGCGGCGCGGCCGCTCATGCGTTCGACCTGGGCCGCATTGGGAATCGCCGTATCGAGGAATTCCGCCAGCTTGCGCGGCGGATGCTCAAGGGTGAACTGATGCATTCGGCGGCGCCGGTCGAGCATCGAGAAAAACGCCAGCAGGCGCGGCGCTTCTGCTGGCATATCGTCGATAAAACCGGCCAGCTGCTGCAGGGTGCGCAGCGACAACGTGCTGGGGATCACCGGAACCAGCAGCGCATCGGCGGCGTGGAAGATACTCTCAGCGGTCAGCGAGATGCTCGGCGCGCAGTCGAGCAGCACCAGATCGTAGCTGTCGCGCAGCGGCTTGAGCAGCCGGCTGATGCGCCGCTCGGGGCGTTTGTTATCGCCCAGCAAAGCGTCCAGTTGGCGGTGACTGAAGTCGGCCGGGATCAGCTTCAGGCGCGGCCAGTGTGTGCCGCGCACCCGCGTGGCGAGCCGCTTGCGCTCGGCCAGCAGCGCCTCGGCGCCGCCCTTGAGCTCGGCGTCCTCGGCGAGGTGGAAGCTGGCCGCGCCCTGCGGGTCGAGATCCCACAGCAGCACGCGGCGGCCGCGCGCCGCGGCCTCGGCGGCCAGATTGACCGCCGCGGCGGTCTTGCCCACCCCGCCCTTGATGCTGTAACTGGCGATGACTTTCATCCCGACTCCATCGGCGCGACCGGCGGCCGCTGGCGCAGTGTCGCAGCAAGTGCGGGGAAAATCAGCCCTTGTACAGGCGCGGATTGAGCACGTCGCGCAGCCAGTCGCCGAGCAGGTTGATGACCAGAATCAGCACCACCAGCACCACGCCGGGGATGGTGGTGATCCACCACAGGCCGCTGAAGATGAACTCGAAGCCGGCGCTGATCAGCGAGCCCAGCGAGGGCTTGTTGACCGGCATGCCGAGGCCGAGAAAGGACAGCGCCGCCTCGCTGATGATGGCATTGGCGATCTGCACCGTGGAGATCACCAGAATTGGCGTCACGCTGTTGGGCAGGATGTGGCGGAACATGATCAGCGGCGCCGGCAGGCCGGTGAGCCGCGCGGCATCGACGTATTCCTTCTTTTTCTCCGCCAGCACCGTGGCGCGGACGGTGCGCGCGTACTGCGGCCACTCGGCGATGCCGATCACCAGAATCAGCATGAAGATCGCCAGATCGCTGTACAGCTCGGTGCCGAAGGCGGCCTGAAAAATCGCCAGCACGATGATCGCCACCATCATCGTCGAAAACGACAGTTGGATATCGGCGATACGCATCAGCACCGCGTCGACGCGCCCGCCGACGTAGCCTGCGATCAGCCCCAGCGAAACGCCGAGAAACAGCTGCAACAACACCGCGCAGACGCCGATCATCAGCGAGATGCGCGTACCGTAGAGGATGGTGGAGAGCAGATCGCGCCCCTGGGCATCGGTGCCGAACAAAAATCGCGGATCGCCACCGTCCTGCCACAGCGGCGGGATCTCCGAATCCATGATGTCGATGCTGGACGGGTCGTAGGGGTCATGCGGCGCCAGCAGCGGCGCGGCCAGGCTGGCCAGGGCGTACAGCACGAAGATGCCCAGGCAGATCTGCGCCAGCCGGTCGCGACCGAGGTGGTAGTAGAAATCCGACTGGCGAAAGCGCTCCCAACGGGTGGTCATGCCGCTACTCCTGCCGCCCGGCCAGCTGCACGGTCGGGTTGACCAGCCCGTAGATCAGATCGACCAGGGTGTTGGTGATGACAAAGATCAGCCCGACCACGATCAGGTAGGCGATGATCAGCGGCGTGTCGACGCGATTCACCGCCTCCAGAAACATGAAGCCCATGCCCGGCCACTGAAACACCGTCTCGGTGAGAATGGTGTAGGCGATCATGGTGCCGATCTGCACCCCGCCGACGGTAATCACCGGCAGCAGCGTGTTCTTCAGCGCGTGCAGAAACCAGATTCTGTAGCGCGACAGGCCCTTGGCGGTGGCGAAGCGGATGTACTCGGTGTGCAGCACCTCCAGCATCTCGGCGCGGATCAGGCGGATGAACAGCGGCAGCATGATCGAAGCCAGCGAAATGCTCGGCAGCACCAGGTGCCAGAGGCCATCGGCGGTCAGCAGGCCGGTCTGCCAACCGCCCACATCGACCGTCTCTCCGCGACCGAAGGACGGCATCCAGCCGAGCTGGATGGAGAACACGTAGATCAGCATGATCGCGGTGAGAAATACCGGTATCGAGATGCCGACGATGCTCGCGCCCATCATCAGCCGCGAAAACAACGTCCGCGGGCGGATCGCGCAGTAGACGCCGATCGGCACGGAAAAGAACAGGATGATCACGCTGGCGCCCAGCACCAGCTCGAAAGTCGCCGGGAACTTGTCGAGGATCACCTCCAGCGCCGGCCGCTTGAAGAAGTAGGAATCGCCCAGATCACCCTGCACGGCGCGGCCGAGAAAGCGCCAGTACTGCACCAGAAAGGGGTCGTTGAGACCCATTTGCTCGCGCAGCAGGTCGCGCTCGGCCTCGGACACGCGCTGGCCGACCAGCTCGCGCAGCGGATCGCCGAGCTGGTCCTGAATGGAGAAGCTGAGCAGGCTGATGACCAGCATCACCACCGCTGCCTGAGCCAGCCTGCGCAGGAGAAATCGCAGCATGTTTGGGTCGCTTGAGAGGTGCGGCGACGGGCCGGATGGCCCGCCGCCGTGAGCCACTGGTCTATTCGATCACCAGATCCCCGAGATAGGGGAAGTTCATCACGTTGACCACATCGGCGATGCCCACCCCGGAGCGCGCGGCCCAGGCCAGGTTCTGCCAGTGCAGCGGCACGAAGGCGGCGTCATCGTGCAGGATCTGCTCGACCTCCTGGAGGATCGCGGCGCGCTTGTCCTCATCGGTCTCGGTGCGGCTGGCGACGATCAGCTCGTCGACCTTCGGGTTGCAGTAGTTGCCGCTGTTGTACTGGCCGGCGCCGCTGTCGGCATCCGGGCACATGGTGAGGAATTCGCTGAAGTTGGCCGAATCCTCGGTGTCCGAGTGCCAGCCGATCATCATCATGTCCGCGGCGCGCTCGTCAAACTTGGGCCAGTACTGCGCCTTGGGCATGGTTTTCAGATCGACCTTGATGCCGATCTTGGCCAGCATGCCGGCCACTGCCTCGGCGATCTTGGCGTCGTTCACGTAGCGATTGTTGGGCGCCATCATGGTGATGCTGAAGCCATCGGCGTAGCCGGCGTCGGCCATCAGTTGCTTGGCCTTGTCGAGGTCATAGCGCGGCTGCAGCGATGCCTTGTAACCGGCGTAACCGCTGGGGCCCTGCTGGGCGGCCGGGGTGGCGAAGCCCTTCATGATTTTCTTGGCGATACCGACGTTGTTGATCGCGTAGACGATCGCCTGGCGCACCTTCGGGTTCTTGAATTCCTCGCGACGATTCTGGTTCATCTGGAAGGTGATGATGCGCGTCCCGGACATGGTCACAAGCTCGGTGCCCTCATTCTGTTCGATGCGCGCCAGATCGGTGGGCGGCACCGGGGCGATGAAATCGACATCGCCGGAGAGCAGCGCGGCGACGCGCGTGGCGTTCTCCTTGATCGGGGTGAAGACGATCTTGCTGACATTGCCCGGCGAGGCACTGTCCCAATAGTCGGCAAAGCGCGCGAACTCGACGCGCACGCCCTGCTCGCGGGAGGTGATGGTGAACGGCCCGGTGCCGGAGGCGTTCTTCGAAGCGAAGGTGTCGCCGTGCTTTTTCAGCGCCGATTTGGGATTGCCGTTGGCGTCATCGCCACTGTAGAAGCCGCTGTCCATGGGGAAGATGTAGGTCGCCTGGTGCAGCACCAGCGGATAGGGACCGTCGGTGACCCAGTCGATGGTGTGCGCATCGACCTTGTTCATCGCCTTGAAGGGCGCAAACAGGCCTTTGAAATCCGGGCTCTCCAGCAGACGCTGGTAGGTCCAGATGACATCATCGGCGGTCATTTCGTTGCCGGAGTGGAACTTCACGCCCTGGCGCAGCTTGAAGCGCACGGTGTTGGCGTCGAGGCGCTCCCAGCTCTCGGCCAGGCGCGGCTCGAAGCCCAGCTCCTGGGTCCAGCGCACCAGCGGATCAAACACCATGTGGGAGAGCTGCAGGGTGCCGCCGGAGAGCTGCTCGTGCGGGTCGAGCGAGACCGGATCGGCGTCGTAGGCCATGCGCAGGGTGTTGGCCTGTGCGGTCATCGGGCTTGCGGCCAGGCCGGTGGCCAGGCAGGCGACGAGCATGGCCGGCGCCAGCGCACTCGCGCCAGCCAGCCTCTTGAGCTTGCGAATCATCGGGTTTCCTCCATTTGCAGATCGCTCTGCGGATTGCCTTTGCACGCTCGCTGGCGCGCTGTGGTGACAGACTTTGGATGACGTCGCCCGGATTCTGTCGCCGGGTCGATCCAAACACATGTTTTACGGAAGCGTTACGACAATTTCAACAAACGATTTGGCGCACCTTTCTGTAACGGCTGAGACAATCGCGGCAGCATTTTTTTGTGCGCTATCTATCTGGACAAGCCGCAGCCCCCTCGGCACACTCCGATTCGCCCGAACCGCGGCTCTCAACCCCGCCCGATGGCTGGGGATATCGCCTTCGGACGGGCTCATAAGTCAGGCAAAAAATAACGCCCAAGGGATTGCTTTCATGCGTGTTCCCGCCCTCGTTCTCGTCCCCGGCGCGCTGCTTCACGAAGCCGGCAGAATCGCCCACGCACTGATCCGTGGCGGCGAGCGTTTTCGGGTCTGCGCGGTGGTCGACCCCGACTGTGACGAGGGCGACGCCGGCAGCCTGCTGGACGGCAAACACCGCGGCATGCCGGTGGTGGCGAGCATCGACGAAGCCATCGACGAGAGCCGCCAGACTCCCGAATACTGCATCATCGGCATGGCCACCGACGACGGCCGGCTCGACGACGCGCTGCGCGCGCTGGTGCGCGACGCGCTCAAAAACGGCCTGCCCGTGGTCAACCCGCTGGCGCAGCGGCTCGCCGAGGACGAGGAGATCGCCGCCCTGGCGCGCGCCGCCAAAGTGGAGCTGATCGACCTCTGCGCAGCACCCGCGCAACTGCCCACCGCCGACCCCGCGAACCGGGCCAGCAGCCGTCGCCTGGCGGTGCTCGGCACCGGCGCCGCGGTCGGCAAGCACACCACCGCGCGCCAGCTGCTCAAGGCTCTGCGCCACGCCGAGCGCCGCGCCGAGCTGATCTACACCGGCCAGACCGGCTGGCTGCAAGGCGGGCGATTCGGCCTGGTGATGGACGCGCTGCAAGACACCCAGGTGCTGCCAGCGCTGACCGCGGTGGTCGAGCAGTGCGACCGCGAGACCCGCGCCGAGCTGGTCCTGATCGAAAGCCACAGCAGCCGCCACGCCATCGACGATGGCGAGCTGGCGCGCGCCGCCGGCGCTGCGGCGGCGATCCTGCAGCACTCACCGAATGCCGGCAAGGCGCGGCCGGTGGCCGACAAGCTCGCCGAGTTGCGCGCCGCCGGCGTGCAGGTTCTGGCCGTCAGCCTGCGCGCCAGGCAGGCCGCCGATGCCGAACGCGCGGCGCGCGAAATCGCCGCGCAGTGCAATCTGCCGACATTCACCGACAGCGCGCCGCAGGCCGCGGCGCTGGCGCAGCTGGTGCTCAACTGGCTGGACGGCGGCGACAGCCCGGCAAACGAGGATCAGAGCACGGCGGCCAGTACCGACCTCGCCGACTGAACCGCCGCCGCAGCAAAGCCGCCCGGCGGCGCACTAGTCGCTGGCGGCGACAAAATCCAGCGCTGCCGAATTGATGCAATAGCGCAGCCCGCTCGGCGGCGGGCCGTCCGGAAAGACGTGGCCCAGATGCGCCTGGCAGGTGGCGCAGCGCACCTCGGTGCGCAACATGCCGTGGCTGCGGTCGCTGCGCTCCTCGATCCGCGCGCCGGCGGCCGGCGCCCAGTAGCTCGGCCAGCCGCTGCCGGAATCATATTTCTGCGCCGAGTCGAACAGCACCGCAGCGCAACACACGCAGCGATAGATGCCGCTGCCCTTGTGAGCGTGGTAGCGGCCGCTGAAGGCGCGCTCGGTGGCGCCCTCGCGAGTCACCCGGTAGGCCTGCTCGCCCAGGCGCTGACGCAATTCGGCATCGTCCGGCACACGTTTATCGCTCATCTGTCCGTCTCCCTTGTGCGGCCCTGTGCAAAGCCCTTGTCGAGGGCCGCGCAAAACCTTATCCCGTGAGTGGTATTGCCGCTCGGCGGCACGCGGATATCATCGCCACGAGATCGGCTCCGATCAATTTTTTCGCACGGTCTGCCCCCCGGCCTCTAAATCTCGGTGGCGGCCGCGCCGCGCGGCGCAGCAACGGCGGATGCGCAAACTGCAGCTCTGGCGACGGCCTGCTACGGACACCGCAAGCACCGGCCGGGCGCGCCAGAATCGACAAGAAAAACACGGGAGGCTCTCATGCCCGACAAGGTTCCGACTGGCCAGCCGCCGGCCGAACAACAGCCGCAATCCGGCACGCGCCGCAAGTTTCTGCGCGACAGCGCAGCACTGGCCGGCACATCCCTGGCTGGCGGCGGGCTGCTTGGCGCTGCGGCACCGGCGGCCGCCGAGCCGCTGCCGATCCCCGAATCCAACAAGTTTCTCGGCCGCGGCGTGGTCAGCGTGCCCTACGGCAAGCCGTCCAAGTTTGAGGCCGATATCCTGCGACGCAACGTCGAGTGGCTGACCCCGGACACCATCGCCTCGATCAGCTTTTCGCCGATTCAGGACATGCACGGCATCATCACCCCCGGCGGCCTGCACTTTGAGCGCTACCACGGCGGCTGCCCGGACGTCGATCCGGACAAGCATCTGCTGGTGCTGCACGGCAAGGTCAAGCGGCCGCTGAAACTGACCCGCGAAGACCTGCGCCGCTTCCCGCAGCACACCGCGATCCACTTCCTCGAATGCCCGGCCAACGGCGGCATGGAGTGGAAGGGTGTGCAGATGGATTCGATCCAGTTCACCCACGGCATGCTCTCCTGCTCGGAGTGGACCGGCGTCAAGCTGAGCACGCTGATGGAGGCCGCCGGCGTCGAGCCGGATGCGACCTGGATGCTCGCCGAGGGCGGCGACGCCTCGGCGATGACCCGCTCGCTGCCGCTGCTGGGCGCCAGGGACCAGTACGGCAAGGACATCCCCGACGGCGCGGAGATGCTCAAGGATGCGATGGTCGTCTACGCCCAGAACGGCGAGCCGCTGCGCCCCGAGCAGGGCCACCCGATCCGCCTGCTGATCCCCGGCATGGAGGCCAACGTCAGCGTCAAGTGGCTGCGCCGGCTGAAGTTCGGCGACAAGCCCTGGGTGCACCGCGAGGAGAACTCGCGCTACACCGACCTGATGCCCGACGGCAAAGCGCGCCAGTTCAGCTTCTATCAGGAAGCCAATTCGGTGATCACCTACCCCTGCCCGGACAAGCGCATCAAAGCGCAGGGTTTTCAGGAGATCCGCGGCCTGGCCTGGTCCGGTCGCGGCAAGATCAGCCACGTCGATGTCTCCGTCGATGGCGGCAAAAACTGGCGCGAAGCCAAACTGATGGAGCCGGTGCTGTCCAAAGCGCTGACCCGCTTCACCATCCCCTGGCAGTGGCACGGTGAAGAGGCGCTGATCGTCTCGCGCGCGGTGGACGAGACCGGCTACGTGCAGCCCACCCTGACCCAGCTGCGCGAAGCCCGCGGCACCAACAACATCTATCACAAGAACTCGCAGCAGGTGTGGCGCGTGATGCCCGACGGGGAGGTGAAGAATGTCCAGATCGTCAATGTTTAAGGCCCCGTTGCTCGGCGCGGCGCTGGCCTTTGCCGGCAGCGCGGTGGCCGCCGACTGGAGCAGCATCGGCACCACCATCACCGAGCAAGACCTCGCGCTGTGGGATATCGATGTCAACTATCTGGGCGACAACCTGCCGCCGGGCGGCGCCAGCGCCGAAGAAGGCGAGCCGGTCTACCTGAGCAAATGCGCCATGTGCCACGGCGATTTCGGCGAGGGCGCACGCGGCTACCTGCCGCTGGCCGGCGGCTCGCGCGACTCGCTCACCGGCGACCGCCCGGAAAAAACCATCGGCAGCTACTGGCACAACGCGCCGGGCATCTTCGACTACGTGCGCCGCGCCATGCCCTTCTTCGCGCCGCAAACGCTGAGCGACAACGAGGTCTACGGCATCGTCGCCTACATGCTCAACATGGAAGACATGGTCGAGTACGACCAGCGGGTCGATGCCGACTTCCTGCGCAACCTGAAGATGCCCAACGAGGACAGCTTCTGGAGCGACGATCGCCCCGACGTGCAGAACACCCGCTGCATGCAGGACTGCTACGACGTCGAACCGGAGATCCGCGGCAAGGCGGTGGTCGGCGATGTATCGGTGGGCGCGATCCCCAAGGTTGATGAAGACTAGCGCTGAGAGAGGCTGAAGCCCGCCAGATCGCAACCGCTGATCGCGGCGCATCTGGCAGGCACAAAAAAGCCCGGCGACTCAAAGCCGGGCTTTTTTGTGCCTGCGCGGATCGCGCGGGCAACGCGGGCCGGGGCGGTGAGCGAGCGCTTCAGTCGTCATCGAATCGCGAAGAATCGCTGACCATCAGATGATGCCCTGCGTGGTGCAGGCGTTTGTGGCGAACCTCATCCTTGTGCGGCATGCGCACCGCGGTGACCTCGACTTCAAACGTCAGCGCCTGCCCGGCCAGCGGGTGGTTGGCGTCCAGCGTCACCGCGTCGCCGTCGAGCGCAGTGATGGTGAACTCGACGATGCCATCCGGCCCCTGGATCTGCACCCGCTCGCCGAGTTCGCCGCGCACGCCGGCCGCCAACTGGCCGCGCGGCACCGTCACGCAGGCCTCGGCGACGCGCTCGCCGTAGGCCTGCTCCGCCGTCAGCGTGACCCGCGCCGTGTCGCCGACCGCGGCCCCCTCCAGCGCCGCCTCCAGCCCCGGCAGGATATTGCCGCGACCGTGCAGATAGGCGAAGGCGCCGTTGCCCTCGGTGGTTTCCACCAGCTCGCCGCGCTCGTTCCAGGCGCGATATTCCATGTACACCACGCGATTTCTGCCGACTTGCATGCTCCACTCCCGCTAAAAATTATCGATTGCCGCCCAGGCGCGGCGCGCCTCGGCGCCGGTGGCCAACCCCGCCGCCCGCTTCGATGGCTCCCCCCGCTGCAGCGGCGGCAATCGCAGCCAGTGCCGATGCTCGCGCCACACCTCCAGCAGCTGCGGCCAGCGCCGCAATGCCGCGTCCAGATCCGGCTCCAGCGCCGCCAGCTCGGCAAGCCGCGCGCGCATCCGCAGGGCCAGCCGCTCCAAGGCCAGCCAGAGCAGATCCGCAGCCATCGGACGCAGCTCCAGCGCCACATCGGGGTAGCTCACCAGCACCGCCTCGACACCGTCCAGCGCCGCCGGCCAGGCCGCTATCTGCTGCACCGCGGGCCGCGGAAAGCCATCGGCACCGGCGGCGCGCAGATCCGCCTCGACCAGGGCGAAGGCCGCCGCCACCCGCGGCAGCCCCAGCTCGGCGGCGCGCGCCGCGGCCATCCGCGCGCGCCGCGCCGGCAGGCCGATGGATTGTTGCTCGGCATCGCCGTTCCAGCGGAAGAAAATCGTCGCCAACTGCTCGCGCTGTAAAAAGCGGTGGCGTCCGCTGCGCCAATCGCTGAGCAGCGCCAGCGGCACGCCGGCGATCGCCGGCTCGCTTCCGGTGGCGGCCTCGGCAGCCAGCTCAGCGGCACCGACCGCTGCCTGAAAACCGCCCGGACCGGTGCGGCAACTGCCGTACAGGGTGCGCCCCGGGCCTTCGACCCACTCCTTGACGCGCAGCGTGGCACTGTCGCCGGTGACTTCAAGCAGCAGACCCACGGCGTAACCGTCGTCGCGCAGATTGTCGCTATCCATCCGCAGCCAGACGCGCTGGCCCGGCTGCAAAACCGAAGCCGCCGCCAGCGGGGCGAGCAGCAGCGACAGTGCGCTGGCGAGCAGCAATCCGAGCAGCGGGGAATGGGCTATCGGGCGGGGCAACATGGCTGTGCGGCGCAGTCGGGTCGGCATCGCGGGGCGCACAGACTAGCCGTCCGGCGGCGCCTCCGCCAGCTATCGCTTGGGATAGCCGGCGCGCGCGGCGGGCTTTTCGCCCGGCCCCTTTCACCGCCGCCGCACTGCACCCATAATCGCGCCATGAGCGACAAGCCACGCATTTCCGCAGAAGAACTCGCGCTGTTCCGCGACGCGGTCGGCGAGGTGCGCCCGGTACGCAACGACCGCCACGACTCGCGGCCGCGACCGCCCGGCGCGCGGCCGCGCCAGCGCGAGGCCGACGAGCGCGCGGTGATGGGCGAGCTGCTGTCCGCACAGATCGACCCGGCCGAGCTGGACACCGGCGAACACCTCGCCTTCGCCCGCGAAGGGGTGCAGCAGGCGGTGCTGCGCAAACTGCGCCGCGGCGCCTACGCGATTCAGGCGGAGCTGGATCTGCACGGTCTCAGCGCCGGCGAGGCGGCCAGCGAAGTGCCGCTGTTCCTGCAGGCGGCGCGCGAACACGACCGGCGCTGCGTGCGCATCATCCACGGCAAGGGGCGCAAGCGGGTCGATCGCGGTCCGGTGCTCAAGCCACTGCTCGATCACTGGCTGCGCCAGCGTCGCGAAGTGCTGGCCTTCTGCTCGGCGCGGCCGGAGGACGGCGGCACCGGGGCGGTGTATGTGCTGCTGAAAAAGCGCTGAGCCAGCCGGCTGGCGGCGCAGCGCGCCCCGGCTCGTGCCAGCGCGAGCGGGCCGCCCGGGGTCTACGCCAGGGCCGGCAGGATCCCGCCCGCCTGAAATTCGCCCTCCCCCCAAAAAAACCATTCACCGACGGCTCAGCCCAAAAGCCAGCGCGCGGCGAAAAACACCAGCAATCCAGCGCCAATCGTGCCCAGCAAATGACGCTTGCGCCAACTCACCAGCACCGATGCCATCGCCCCCAGCAACCACGGATTGCTCGCCGACAGGGCCCATTCGCCAGCCGGCAGCAGCACCATCGGTACGCAGATCGCCGTCAGCACGGCCACCGGCACATAGTTCAGCGCACGGGCGATGGCTTTGGGCAGCTCGCGCCGTCCGGCCAGCGCCAGCAGCGGGTAGCGCACCGCAAAGGTCACCGCCATCATCCCGGCGATCATCAGCCACTCATCGCTGTTCCAGCCGCTCATGACACGCGTTCCTCTGCCGTCGATTCAGCGCCGGCGCAGCGCTCGGCCAGCACGCCGGCGGCGATGCCGGCCAGCGCGCCGGCCATCAGCCCCAGCTGGTGCGGCAAGCCGCGCGCCAGCAGCGCCACCGCGCCGGCGACCAGGGCGCAGATCAGCATCGGTCGATTGACGATGCGCGGCACGATGATGCCGATGAAAGTGGCGACCATCGCGAACTCCAGCCCCCATTCGGCCAGCCCGGCGAGCTGACTGCCGGCGACGATGCCCACCAGCGTGCACAGCTGCCAGTTGGCGTACATCGCCAGCGCCGAGCCCAGGTAGTACCACTGGCGCTGCGGCATCCGCGGCTGCTGCTGGTAGCGGTGGATGACCACGGCGAAGGTCTCGTCGGTGAGCCAGAAACCCAGCGGCGCCAGCCAGCGCTGCGACAGGCCGCGCAGATGCGGCCCCAGCGTCGCCGCGTACAGGGCATGGCGCAGATTGACGACGAAGGTGGTCAGCACGATCAGCGCCACGCCCACGCCCTGCCCCAGCAACCCGGCGGCGACGAACTGCGCCGAGCCGGCGAACACCAGCAGCGACATCCCCAGCGCCGCCGCCGGCGACAGGCCACTGGTGACCGCCAGCGCGCCGAAGAGAATGCCGAAGGGGATCGCGCCGACGATCATCGGCAGGGTGTCGCGAGCGCCTTCGATAAAGGCGCGGCGGCGGGTTAATTCAGTCACCTTCGGTTCCCGTCGCTGACCGTTCTTGCGCGCGGCCTGCCGATAAGCCTGCAACGGCTGCCGACGGCAACTCCGACTGGCGCAGCAGCGACGCCAGGCGCGCGACGCCCTCGTCGATCTGCGCCACCGTGGCGTGGCTGAAGTTCAGCCGCAGGTAGCTGGCGTCCGGCTCTCCGGGGAAGAAGGGATCACCGGGCATGAAGGCCAGATCCTGCGCCAGCGCACGCTGCAGCAGCTCGCCGGTATCCTGCGCACGGCGCAGTTTAATCCAGAAAAACAGCCCGCCGGCCGGCAGTTGCCAATCGGCGAGCCGATCTCCGTGGCCGCCGAGATGGCGCTCCAGCGCTGCAGCCATGGCATCGCGCCGGCCGCGGTAGAAATCGCGCAGGCGTTCGAGCCGGGCGCCGCGATCCGCAGCCTGCAGGGCGCGCAGCGCCCAGTACTGGCCGACGCGGTTGCTGTGCAGATCGGTGGCCTGCTTGAGCCGGATCAGCGGCTGCAACAGCTCCTGCGAGGCGGCCAGAAAGCCGATCCGCAGAGCGGGGATGCCGGTTTTGGAAAAGCTGCCCAGATAGGCCCAGCGCTCGCTCAGGCCGGCGCAGATCGGGCGCCGCTCGACGGCATCGTAGACCAGCTCGCGGTAGGGCTCGTCCTCGATCAGCACGCTGCCGGATTCGGCCAGCACGGCGCGCATCGCCGCGCGACTGGCGGCGTCGTAGCAGCGCCCGGTGGGGTTCTGAAAGCTGGGGATCAGGTAGCACAGCGCCGGTCGCTCGCGGTGCAGGATTTCCGCTGCCGCGCGCGCATCCGGCCCGGATTCGCCCGCCGGCAGGCCGTGCAGTGCGGCGCCGAACAGCTCGAACAGCTGCAATGCGGCGAGATAGGTCGGCGATTCGACCGCCACGGGAGTGCCCTCGTCGATGAACAATTTGGCCAGCAGATCCAGCCCCTGCTGCGAGCCGCTGGTGATCAGCACCTGCTGCGCGGCGCAGTCGATGCCGAGCTGGCGCAGCTCGCCGGCGATGGCCTCGCGCAGTGCCGGCTCGCCCTCGCTGGGGCCGTACTGGCGGTAGCCGGGCGGCACCTCGGCCAGATCCAGCGCCGGCATCGCCGCCTCGTTGGGCAGGCCGCCGGCGAAGGAGATCACCCCCGGTCGCTGCGCCAGCTTGAGAATGTCGCGGATCAGCGAACTTTTCAGCCGCGCGGCGCGTTTGGCAAACATCAGCCATCCCCCAGCGCCAGTTCCAGCGCCGCGTTGACATGCAGCCCGGTGGTGTCGAACAGCGGCAGATCGGTGTGCTGCGGCCCGATCAGCAGACCGATTTCGGTGCAGCCGAGAATCGCGCCCTCGGCGCCGCAATCGCGCAGCCGATCGAGCACCGCGAGGTAGTCGGCGCGCGACTGGTCGCGGATCTGGCCGCGACACAGCTGATCGAAAATCACCCGGTGGATCAGCGCTTGATCATCCGCCCCGGGCACCACCACCTGCAGCCCTTCGGCGGCCAGCTGCTCGCGCAGAAACGGCTGCTGCATGGTGAATGCGGTGCCCAGCAGCGCCACTCGCGACAGCCCGGCGGCGCGAATCGCCGTCGCGGCGGGTGGAACAATGTGCAACAAAGGGATCGACACCGCCGCCTGCACCTGCTCGGCGACCCGATGCATGGTGTTGGTGCAGATCAGCACAAAATCGGCGCCGGCGCGCTCCAGCCCGCGCGCGGCCGCGGCGAGCACATCGCCCGCCGCCGGCCAGTCTCCGGCACGCTGTAGCTCGGCGATCAACGCGAAATCCACGCTATGCAGCAACACCTTCGCCGAGTGCAGGCCACCGAGCCGCCGGCGCACGCCCTCGTTGAGCAGGCGGTAATAAACTGCGGTGGATTCCCAGCTCATGCCGCCGATCAGGCCGATGGTCTGCATGTCGATCTCCTGTTGTGCGTGACTTGGCGTTGAGTGGACGATATTGTTTTGTTCAATTGTTGGTCAAAATATTTATTGTATCCGCAACAATGTGGCAACCACTGTTCGACCCTGACTTACGGCCACGCTATCGCGCCATCGCCGAAGCGCTCGGCGAAGACATCTCCAGCGGCCGCCTGCAGCCCGGCGAGCGGCTGCCGACGGTGCGCGCGCTGGCCGCCGCGCTCGGCGTCACCGCCGGCACCGTGCACCGCGCCTACGCCCTGGCCGAATCGCGCGGGCTGCTCGAACGCCGCGTCGGCCGCGGCAGCTTCGTGCGCGGCGAGGGCGGCGCGCGCCAGCTGCCCGGCATGCTGCCGGCCAGCTACAGCGATCCGCTCTCGCTGGCGATGAACTTCCCCGCGCCGCTGGCGCTGGAGGCAGCCTTCGAGCAGGCCCTGGCCGGCATCCGCCGCGACGGCCTGATCGACGCCCTGCTCAACTACGAAGCTTCGCGCGGCCACCCGCGCCACCGCGACGCGATGGCGGCGTGGCTGCGTGTGCGCGGCGCGGTGCTGGATGGCGCCAGTTCGGCCGGTGAGTCGCTGATCCTCACCTGCGGCGCGCAGCAGGCGGTGGCCACCGCGCTGTTCGCGCTGGCGCGGCCGGGGGAGACGGTGCTCTGCGAGGCGCTGAGCTACTCGGGGCTGAAAAGCGCGGCGCGGCTGCACGGCATCAAGCTGGCCGGGCTGGCGATGGACGCCGAGGGTCTGCTGCCCGAAGCGCTGCAGGAAGCCTGCCGGCGACGCCTCGGGCGGCTGCTGTTCTGCATGCCCACGGTGCACAACCCGACCACGCGAACACAGTCGCCGGCGCGCCGCGAGGCCATCGCCGCGCTGGTCGAGAAATATCGCCTGACGCTGATCGAGGACGATCTCTACCTGCCGCCGACGGCTGGTCTGTCGCCCCTGCAAGCGCTGATTCCCGAACGCACGGTGTATCTCAGCTCGCTGTCGAAATGCGTCGCTCCGGGCCTGCGCCTCGGCGCCATTGCCGCGCCAGTGACACTGCTGCCGGATCTGGTCGCCGCGGCGCAGGCCTGCGTGTGGATGGCCAGCCCGCTGAGCGCCGAGATCGCCGCGCGCTGGATCGACAGCGGCGAGGCGGCGCAGATCCAGTCGCGCCGCGCCACACAAAACGCTGCGCGGCTGGCCATCGCCCGCGACTGCCTGCGCGGCCTGCGCTACGAAAGCGCGGCGCACAACACCCATCTGTGGCTGCGTGCACCGCTCGGCTGGCGTGGCGAGGAATTCGCCAGCGCGCTGGCCGCGCGCGGCGTCACCGTAACCGCTCCGGGCTACTTTGCGATCGGCGAGCACGCCGACGATCACCTGCGCCTGTCCATCGGCCAGCCGGCCAGCGAGGGCGACCTGCGCCGCGCGCTGGGGGTGGTCGCGGAGGTCGCCGACGGGCGCAAGGGACGGATGGATTTCCCGCTCTGAAAGCGATGCCGATACGCCGGATGGCCGCCGACCGGCTGCCGGCGGAGGCCGGTAAAGCCCGGCGATCACTGACAATCGCCAGCCCGCGGCGACCCGAGCGCAGGCTTGCTTCAAAGCGCCGAGTGACAGAAGATCGTGACCGAACTATCAGCATATGATTGTAAAGACAACAACTTCACGGGGGAACGAACGTGCCGAGAATTACTGCCATCCTGGTCGGGGTGGGCGGTCTGCTCCTGCTTACCTGGATCACCGTGGTGTTCCGCCACGAGGTCATCGAGATCGATCTGACCGAGCGGGTTGGCCAGGCTCTCGAGTCGCAGGCGATCACTGACCTGACCATCCAGGCCAGCGGCCGCGACCTCAAGCTCAGTGGTGAAATTCCGCCGCAGATCACGCCACAGGCGGTGGCCGACATCGCCCGCGACGTGTGGGGGGTGCGGGTTGCCGATATCTCCGCCGTCGTGCAGCGCGCCGCAGATGTCGACAGCAGCGAGCAACGCGCGGCCGAAGCCGCGCAGCGTGCCGCCGAAGCCGAGGCCGCGCAGCGCGCTGCCGAAGCCGAGGCCGCACAGCGCGCCGCCGAAGCTGAAGCCGCACAGCGCGCCG